>DUZM01000205.1 GCA_013349485.1 Candidatus Hydrogenedentota bacterium
ACTCGGGTTGGGCGATGACGCGCACCGCGCTGGTTTCCATGAACTTGGCCGCGGCACGCTTGACAAGGTTCACTTGGCGCGGGCCGTAGTGGCCGGTTAGCAGCACAATGACGCGGGCGCCGATTTTTTCGAGTTGCTGGAAAATCTCGGTGAACAATTGCTCGATCAGCTCGTCTGAGAACACCAGCGTGCCTGCGAATGAACCAAAACCGGGCACGCCCCAATAGTTTGGCGGCAACACGACGGCCCGCGTCCGCGCGCCGATCCGCAATGCCATGTGGTAAATCTTGAGCGCGTCGAGGCCGAGCGGCAAATGGTCGCCGTGCCACTCGAGCAGCCCTGTCGGCACAATAACCACGGGATTAGCCTCGAGGGCCGCCAACAACTCGCGCGGCGTCATCTCTTCATACTTGACTTTGTGGTCCATGGCATACCCCTTTCTGTGCGCGGCGCCGTTCGGCCGCGGCACGTTGCGGATCCGCGGGGTGGACCCCGCCAGGCCGCATATCCTGACACGTTTGGCCTGCGCGCCACAATCACGTGGCGCGCCGTGCGCCCCAAGGAATGGAACGGCAAACGGGGGCTCTGGTATCCTGGCCAGAAGTGTTTTGTGCCGGAAGCGAACGTATCTGACGCGACGCCAAAGAAGATGGACGTTCAAGAGGAGGGGGGAACCGTGACAAACCGACAACGGGTGCTCGCGAGCCTGGATCATCGCCAACCGGACAAAACGCCTTACAACATCGGCTTCACGGAGAAAGCCCGCGCGCGCATGGCCGAATATTACGGCGACGCGGACTTCGCGTGCCAACTCGAGAACTGTCTGACAACGCTGGATGTCAAACCCCACGACTTCTGGCAAGAGGTGCGGCCCAACGTCTGGCAAGACGACTTCGGGGTCCAGTGGGATCGCTCTATTGACAAAGACATTGGGACACCCTGCAACCAGGTTGTTACCCCCGGCAATCTCGCAGAATTCCGGTTTCCCGATCCCGACGACGCGCGGCGGTGGGCGCCGTTTCCGGCCGCCGTGGCCGACAAGAGCGAGACATTCGTCGTGGCCGCCCTCGGGTTCAGTCTGTTTGAGCGCGCCTGGACGCTGTGCGGCATGGCCAATCTGCTGACGGCGATGGCGACGAGCCCTGGTTTTGTGCACGCACTCCTCGATCGGATACTCGAGTTCAATTTGCGCATCGTCGATCGGGCCTGTTCCTATGCCATCGACGGAATGTACTTCGGCGACGACTGGGGGTGTCAAGCCGGCCTGCTGATGGGGCCGAATCTCTGGCGCGAATACATCAAACCGCGCATTCGCCAAATGTACGAAGCGGTGCGCGCTCAAGGGAAGTTCGTGTTTATCCACAGTTGCGGGAAAGTTCAAGAGTTATTTCCAGAACTTATTGAGTGTGGACTCGACGTCTTTAATCCTTTCCAACCGGAAGTCACGGACGTGGCCGGCGCCAAGGCGCGGTACGGCGGCCGGCTCAGCTTTTACGGCGGCATCAGCACGCAAAAAACGCTGCCGTATGGCACGGTGGCCGACGTCGAGGACGAGGTGAAGCGCCTTATCGAGATCGTCGGCAAGGACGGCGGCTACATCGCGGCGCCCGCCCACGCGATTCCCGGCGACGCCAAGCCCGAAAACGTGGCCGCCATGATCGAAGTCCTCCAGGGCCAGTAATCGGCCGGGATTCCCACCAGCTTGCCCGCGGGTTGCCTATGGGTTGCCCGCGTCTGGACAGTCGCGTCCGCACGCGATATACTCTCAGGCAATGATGGCGGAATACCCGGACAGCGGCGACGCATGAGACTTGGGGATGCCGGTAAGCACGCTTGTTCACATCACGTACTGCGCCAAGATCATCTCAGAACTCGAACCGACATCCGTGCTGGATATCGGGTGCGGTTTCGGCATCTGGGGTTTCCTGAGTCGCTACTGTCTCGATATTGTTCCGGGGCGGGTGAATCCGGACTCGTGGCAGGTCCGAGTCGATGGGATTGAAGTCTTCGAACCCTACATTCAACCGCACCATCGCGCGTTGTATAACTCGATCCGGATTGCCGACGTCCGAGACGTTGCAGACGCGCTCGACCCCTATGACCTTATCATTGCCGGGGACGTGATCGAGCACCTCGATAAGGAGGAGGGGCACAAGGTCTTCGAGCGGCTCTACGGGAAAGCCGTAAAGGGGCTGCTCGTCAACATTCCGATAGGCCCGGGCTGGGAACACCCCGAGGCCCACGGAAATCCCGCGGAACTGCACCGGAGTCAATGGGAGATTGCGGACTTCGACGCCTACCCATCGGTGTGCAAGGAATTCGAGCTGCCCTGTGGCAAATACGCCAGCTTCTTGTTTAAACCGAATGTTCCGATTCACGAGCGGGTTGAGTGGCTGCAAGGCCGAGCCCATTGCTACGAGGCGGGGGGGAATGGGGGACGGGCGCTCGAATGCATGCGAATCGCGCACGGCTTGGATGCCAGCGACGCGAAGGCCACTCTATTCTTAGTTGATTTGCTGATTAAGGGACAAGAGTGGTCCGAGGCGCTACAGGCCCTCGAGGCGAGCCTCGTTGCCGCCCCGACGTTTCATTACGCCCGGTTGACCATGGCGCGCTTGCTCAAGCTGCGTTCCCGACCTCAAGAAGCCCAGGCGTGTATCGAGACGCTGTTGGCCTCGGACGACGTGCCGCCGGAGATTGCGACTGACGCGCTGGCGTTGCTGGAAGAAGTCCGGAAACAATGACTACGAATACCGCAACCACGCGAGGAAACACCAAGCCCAGTGGCGGAGCATATTAGGGAGGTCTTATGGAATCCAGCGACCGCTTTTTCAAAACCCTGATTGACAACGTTCACGAAGGGATCTACTTCGTCGACCCGACGCGGACAATCCAGTATTGGAACGCCGGGGCACAAGCAATCACGGGGTACGACAGCGAGGAGGTCATCGGGAAGTGTTGTGCCGAGGACATACTTGTCCATGTGGATGAAAAGGGCGTGTCATTGTGCAAGGAGAAATGCCCTCTGGCGGAGACAATACAAGACGGGCAGACGCGCGAAACGAACATTTATCTGCACCATAAAGCAGGGCACCGGCTCCCCGTCCACGTTTCCGTTGCCGCCGTCCGCGACAATGAGGGCCAGGTGGTGGGCGCGCTCGAGGCGTTCTACGACAATTCCTCCATGATGGCGGCCCTCCAAGAGATCGAGCAGTTGCGGGCCCTCTCGCTTATTTGCCCGTTGACGGGCGTCGGCAACCGTCGGTATGCCGAATCGACGTTGGCGCAGCGACTGGCTGAACTCGAACGCAACGCATCGCCGTTTGCCGTCGCCTTTATGGACATCGATCGGTTCAAAGTAGTTAACGATACGTACGGGCATGTGGTTGGCGACTCGGTGCTACGAATGGTCTCGCGCACCCTGGCCAACACTATGCGGTCATATGATTTCCTGGGAAGATGGGGCGGCGAGGAATTTGTCGCGATCTTGCCATACGTCAAGCCAGACGGATTGGAAGGAGTGGCTGATCGGTTCCGGGCGCTTGTGGAAACGTCCAGTGAAAACACAAATGAGCATAGAATCTGCGTCACGATCTCCATCGGAGCATGTGTCGCCCGTTCGGGCGATACCGCTCAATCGCTCGTCGAGCGCGCGGATCGTTTGATGTACCAAAGCAAGGAGCGCGGCCGCAACTGTGTAACCGTTGAGCGCGAAGCGGGCGCTTCCGCGGCGCCGTGACGCGTTCCCAGCACGCCGTGACGCGTTCCCAGCGCGCCGTGACGCGGTTCCCAGCGCGCCGTGACGCGGTTCCCAGCGCGCCGTGACGCGGTTCCCAGCGCGCCGTGACCGTAACTTTGCTTGCGGCGATGCAGACTGCCTAACGACGAATCGCCCTATTGCGGGGAAGCGGCGCCGTCTGTGCCGATGGTAAGGCCGGGGAGCCGCGTCCGGATGACGGCCTCGAGCCGGTCGATCATTCTATCCGCTTCTTCGACGGTTTTCGCCTTGGCCGTTAGCCGAACGCACACGGCGCCGGGCGACGCGAGCAGGCCCACCGTTGGATTCTGTTCCGAGTCGACCAGATCGCCGATGGCCGTGTCCACGGCTGATTCGCCCACATTGAAAACCTTCAGCACGCGGGAATGAATCACGGCCGTGACGGCAAATGCGCGGCGAAGGTACGGCACAACTTGATGGGTGAGCATCGCCTCGAGTTCGCTGGGCACCCCCGGCATGCAAATAACTCGACCACGGGCGTGTTCGACGATGAAGCCCGGCGCCGTGCCGTTCCGGTTCTCCAGCACGATGGCGTCTCGGGGCACATACGCCTGTTTCCGATTGTTCTCGGTCATGGCGCGGTGACGTCGCGCGAACCGCCGCGCGATATGGTCGAGGAGTTCCTGACGGAACTCCAGTGGGCATCCAAGCACTTCGGCAACACATTCGCGCGTGATGTCGTCCGCAGTAGGGCCGAGGCCACCGGACACGAGCACGGCCTCCGAACGGTCGAGGGCATCGTTCAGGGCGCGGCAAATGCGGCCTCGGTTATCGCCCACCGTCGTTTTCTGGTACAGATCGATGCCGTTCTCGGCCAGCACGCGCCCAATGAGCGATGCATTGGTGTCGACCACGTGTCCCAAAAGGATTTCCGTGCCGACAATCAGGATTTCGGCATGCATGTGCTTCCCTCGACATCCATAAGGCTTGGGCAACCTGATTCGGCTCTGCCCAGCGACTTGGCGTTTCCAGAGCATAGTGCGCGCCTCGAGCGCAGTCAATCTTTCGCTTCGTCGAGATGCATCGGGCAAGTGGTCCTGGTATAGTGGTGGATTGGTGCAGAAACGGCAACGAGGCGGGAAGTCCAGTCGGCAATGATCGAATCAAGCACAGAATATGTTCCCCACGGCTATTTCCCTTTCGGGTTCCCGATTTCGCGAGCGGCCCGGGACGTGTACGGTGCGTCGGCGCCGCGTGCCGGGGGGATTCTGGCAGACCATATTGGCGCCGTTCGTGGGTGGGCGGCGCGGATAGACGCCCGAGGGGCGCGTGGGCCCATCGATGCGGGGCAGCTCATTGCCATGGGGTTGTTGGCGGAAGTCCTTCGCTTTGTTGTGGACAAGTACTGCGAGACCTATCCGGGCGTGACGGCGCGCGGGTTGGATTGGGTCCGTGGGCAAACGGACAAGCCAACCGTCGAAGGGCCGCCGAAGGCATTCGTTCACTTGTTCCCGCCAAATGTGGTGTATGACGGAGGCCAAGACGAAGCGGCGTATCTTGCGAAAGATACCGTCGGACGTCCGAATCGGGACATTGTCACTGAGGAGTTACTCTTGCTTCGGGTGGCCGTGGACAACCCGGCGCTCGATCCATTCCAGCATCTGTTCGACGACACCGAGCTGCGCGGGCTGACGCCCTATCTCATTCTCACTGAGGAACTCGAACGGTTCCTTGAAGGACAGCCGGCCTTCCCGCCGTTGTCAAAGAAGCTGTCCGACCTGCTTCGGG
>DUZM01000142.1 GCA_013349485.1 Candidatus Hydrogenedentota bacterium
GAGGCCCCGGAATACGGCGAATTCACCACGGCCCATTTCCGACTGCGCGGCAACCGGCTCGAACTCAACCTGTCGGCCGACAGGACCGGCGGCGTCCAAATCGAGGTCCGCGACGAACAGTTCAACGCCATCCCCGGCCGGACGTTCGCCGAGGCCGACTCGCTCTACGGCGACCACTTGGCGACCCCGGCTACCTGGCACCGCGAAAGCGATCTGAGCGCCTACCGTGACCAAATCATCTATCTCCGGTTCCGACTCAGGGCCGCGAAGCTGTTCGCCATTAAGGCGGCAAGCTGAAAACAAACAGCGCCCGCACGCCGCGCGCCGTCTCAGGCGCACTTCGCCGACGTATTCCGCGCCGTTGGCATTTCTCGTGGTTTTGTGTAGGATATTCCCGCGAATAAAACGAGGGGAACAGGTGTATACCGCCAGTGAGGAGATGGACGCGACGCCGTTGGATGAAGCCGCCGCCGTGGTCGACGCCCGGAACGGCAGCCGCGAAGCCTTTGGCGCGCTGGTGCACGCGTACCAGCGGCGCGCTTATTCAATCGCGTACGGCTTTGTGCGGAACCGGGACGACGCGCTCGAGTTGGCCCAAGAATCGTTTGCGCGGGCGTTCCAGGCCATGGAGCGGTTTGACACGCGGATGCCGTTTTACCCGTGGCTGTATCGGATCATCAAGAACACGTGTCTGAATCATTTGAAGAAAAAACGGCGGCATGGCGAAACCTCGCTCGAGGGGTTGCGCGACACCGGGTACGATGTTGCCGACGACGGCGACAGCCCGTCCCGCGCGGCGGATTTGGCCGACATGCGCCGGACGATTGCGGCCGCCCTCGATCGGCTTGCCCCGGAACACCGCGAGATCCTCGTGCTGCGCCATTTCCAGGGCCTCTCGTACGCCGAGATCGCCGAGTGTTTGGCCATTCCCCAAGGCACGGTCATGTCGCGGCTCCACACGGCCCGGCGCAAGCTGCGCGACGAAATGGGCGAGTACGGGAGTTTGCCGTGACGAATCGACATTGCGAATCTAGAGTGAGACATGAATGAACAACATGAATCAGTTCGGGACTTGATTTCCGGATACTTGGACGGCGAGTTGGGCCCGGACGATCGGGCCAAGGTCGAACGCCATCTTGCCGAGGACCCGGCGTTCCGCGAGGAGTTCGAGAAAATGAAACGGTTGATCTCCGCGGCATCCCGCGTGCGGTTCGAGTTCCCGCCCGAAGAAGTATGGGACACGTTTCTCGAGGGCGTATACAACCGCATCGAGCGGCGAACGGGCTGGCTTGTCTTCATCATCGGGGCGATCGCCTTGGCCGGCTACGGCGTCTTCGTGTTCATCCGTGACCCGTGGGGCCCCGCGCTGATTAAGCTCCTGATTGCCGCGCCCGTAGTCGGTTTGGTTATTCTGTTCGTTTCCGTGTTGCGGCAGCGGCTCATTGCCGCCAAAACCGACCGGTACAGCAAGGAGGTCCATCGATGATTATCGTTACCTCTGGGAACGTTCACGGAAAGCGGATCGCCGCGACCCTCGGCTTGGTACGCGGCAGCACGGTTCGATCCCGCCACGTCGGCAAAGACATCCTTGCATTTCTGCGGAACCTCGTCGGCGGCGAGGTCGAGGAATACACCAAAATGCTTGCCGAGGCCCGCGAACAGGCCATCGACCGCATGATTTACGACGCCAAACGTCTCGGCGCCAACGCGATCACCGATCTCCGGTTCGGCACCTCGAGCATCGCCCAAGGCGCCGCCGAAATCCTCGCCTACGGCACGGCCGTCGTCCTCGAGAACGACATCGAAGCCCCCAGCGAACCGGAGCAAACAGCCCCCTGAGCACCCGCGGCCATCTCGCGCGGGGACCCATCGTTCAGCGCCGACCGCGCCGGAACCGATAGCCTACCACGCGTCCTCCGCGTTCCGGTGAGCGATGCGGATTAGGACTCGGCGCGCAAGACTTCGGGACGGTTGACAAGACGGTGGATTCGTGGTGTGATGGTAGGGCAACCGGTGAAAGGAGGATCAACCGATGGCGTTACCGCGGCGACATCACAAAGCGCTACTGGCATTCGCACTGCTCCTGGCCGCATCGATGCGGTGCGGCGGCGAAGAGGGGAAAGAGTCGATCAAGCGAATTGAGCCGGATCCTTACGCGCAACGCCGAGCCGAAATGGTTCGCGAGGATATCGCCCGGGGATCAATTCTGGGCCGGAACCCCGTCAAGCACAAAGCAGTTCTCGAGGTGATGCGTACCGTGCCGCGGCACGAATTCGTGCCGCCGAACCTGGTGGACAGGGCCTACGCCGACTCGCCGTTGCCTATCGGCCACGGTCAGACCATTTCACAACCGTACATTGTCGCATACATGACCGAGATGCTTGAGCCCGACGAGGACGACGTCGTGCTCGAGATTGGCACCGGGTCGGGCTATCAGGCGGCGGTGCTTGCCGAAATCGTGAAGGAAGTCTACACCATCGAAATCGTCGAGGAACTCGCCAAACAGGCCACGGAAAGGCTCAAAAGGCTCGAGTATGAGAACGTCCATACCCGTTTTGGCGACGGCTATTTCGGGTGGACGGAGCACGCGCCGTTCGACGCCATAGTCGTCACGGCCGCGGCAAGCCACATTCCGCCGCCCCTCATCGAACAGCTCAAGCCCGGCGGCCGCATGGCGATACCCGTCGGCCCACCGATGCGCGTACAGAGCCTTATGCTGGTCGAGAAAAACGAGGACGGCGCCGTGCGGCAACGCAACGTCATGGCCGTTCGATTCGTGCCGCTGACACGCGCGAGGGAAAAGGAAGAAAGCGCCCCAAGCACCAAGGAACGGACAATATCCTTGATCGAATAAATACACTTCCTGTTCCGTTCCGGGACGATGCTTGAAGTCGAGTGCAAACCACGGATCGATCTTGTATAATCCAGCATTAGGTGTTGCAAAGGTATCAAGTGTATTGCCGGAGAGCGAGCAGAATGAAAACTCTGGAGAAAGCTGACTCCATTTCGGAAAAGGAACGAGAGTTTTTGCGCCGTGTCAAGAAGACCGTGCTTGGCCTACAGCCCACTGCTCAGGTCTTGCTTTTTGGGAGCGTTGCAAGGGGCGATCAAGGCAATGACTCGGACTATGACGTTCTTATCCTAACCGATCAGCCGCTGGCTACGAGCGAAGAAGACGCCATAGAGGATGCGCTCTATGATCTACAGTTGGGCTGCGGGGCCCTCATATGTGCCGTGTTCTACTCAAAGGATGAATGGGATTCCCCTTCCACTCACGTGTTGCCGCTCTACAAGGAAATTGAACGAGACGCAGTGGCGTTATGAAACCGGAAGAGCGCGAGTACCCCTATTCCGCCTAGCTCAAGCCGAGGAAGCACTGGAAGACGCCAGGATACTTCTAGGACGTGCGCGTCTGCAGGGGGCGGTCAATCGTCTCTACTACGCGTGCTTCTACGCGGTCACGGCGCTGCTGTTCTCCGAAAGACACGCGGCGGCGAGGCACAAGAGCCTTCTCCTGCTTTTCGACCGCCACTGGGTTGGCACAGCCCGCGTGCCACGAGAGATGGGTCGTTTCTTTCACCGCATCTTTGAACGTAGACAACGCGGCGATTATGGGGAAAAAGCGGCTTTCCAACGGGGCGATGTCGCAGCGTGGCTCGCGGAAACCGAGACGTTCGTTGCGCGTATTTCGAACGAAATTGATCGGACTCTTCGTAAAGGATAAATCGAGTGGACTCGAACGAGAACACGGTAAGCGGCATTTCGTTCGCACGTCCGTCGCGGCGGCCACCTAACGGCCGTATTCCCCAAACACAACCGATATTTCCTCCAAATCCGCTCCTGGTTCTGCAAAGCACGTGATAACTCATTAGTGTATAATCCCTTACAGAAAACCGCCCGCTCTGCAATTGTCTACCAAGGGATTACGGAGGCCGTGTCGTGAAACCGCGCTTTCTGGAACCGGCCGTGTTTCTGATCAGCGCCGTGGGTATTGCCTACGAACTGGCGCTGATGCGGATCTTCTCGATTGCGCAGTGGCATCATTTCGCCTACATGATCATCAGCATCGCCATGTTGGGATTCGGCGCGGGCGGTACGTTTCTCTCGTTGGCCACGGCGCGCGTCAAAGGGCGCGAGCGGGCCGTGCTTCTTGGGGCGGCGTTCCTGCTGCCGTTCGGTCTCGTGGGCTGCTACGTGTCGAGCCAATGCGTGCCCTTCGAGACGTTCCACCTGATCACCCAGCCTGGCCAACTCCGCTACTTGCTTGCCCTGTACTTGGTCCTTTCCGTACCGTTTCTGCTGATCTCAGTGTGCATTACGGTCAGTTTTTTTCTGGCGCCGGGCCGCGTCGGGCGGGTCTATTGCTTCACCATGGTCGGGTCCGGCTGCGGCGCGGCCGGCGTGATCGGATTGCTCCACGTTGCGCATCCGGCGGCCCTGCCGCACGTACTAGCGTTCACCGCGGCCGGGGCGTTCTTACTGCTGGTGTCCGATCTCCTAAGACCGGTTGCGAACGCTAAAGCGTCCTATATCGCCGTCGCAGTGGCATTCGCACTGCCGATTGCGAGCGGCTGGGCGGCAAGCCGCGGCGCGTTCGCCATTCGGGTTTCCCAATATAAAGGTTTGTCTTACGCCTTGCAGTTTCCGGATGCCCGCGTCGTCGCGCGGCGCCACAGTCCGTTGTCAGCGATCACGGCCGTGGCCTCGGCGCAGATTCGCGAGACCCCCGGGCAGATCAACAACTATCCAATGAGCGAGTTGGGGCCACTGCCCGAACAGGTCGGCCTCTATTTCGACGCCGGGGCCGTCTCCCCGGTGAACCGATTCGACGGCGACCTCGAGCGATTCGCCTATCTCGACTACGTCACGATGGCGCTTGCTTACCGATGGGTCGACGCGCCGACGGTGCTCGTGATCGGCGCGGGCGGCGGCACGGAAGTGCTCGGCGCGCTCGCGCACGGCGCCCGCCACGTTACCGCCGTCGAGGTTGACCCGAACGTCTTCGATTTGCTTCACAAAGAACTGCGCGGCGTCTCGGGGGGACTCTACGACCGGCCGGACGTTACGGCCGTAGTGGCCGAGGGACGAGGGTTCCTGCAATCGCACCGCGATCGGTACGACCTCATCGTAATCCCTGCGCTCGACTCGTTCACGGCGTCTTCCGCGGGCGTCTACGCGCTGAACGAAAGTTATCTCTACACAACCGACGCGCTCGCGCTGTACCTCGACCGGCTCACGCCGCGCGGCGTCCTTGCCATTACGCGCTGGCTCAAGACCCCGCCGCGCGACGCGCTCAAGTTGTTTGCGACGGCCGTCGAAGCGTGCGAACGGGCCGGCTTCAGCGAACCCGCGCCCCATCTGGCCTGCATACGTTCCTGGAACAACGCAACCGTCCTGATTTCCAGGGCGCCGCTCGAGGCCGAGCAGATCGAGGCCGTCCGGACGTTCTGCCGGGAACGGTGTCTCGACGCGTGTTATTTTCCCGGCATCCGACCGGA
>DUZM01000276.1 GCA_013349485.1 Candidatus Hydrogenedentota bacterium
AACGGCGAGTTCTACATCCAGAAATACGATCCGGAGAAGGCGCCTGTGCATCAGTTTGGCAAGGGCTGCTTGTCCGACCAGTTGCTCGGACAATGGATGGCGGCTCTAGTGGGCCTCGGATACGTCTTCGATAAACAGCGCGTGAAGAAGACGCTGCATTCCATCTTCACGTACAACTGGCGGCGGACCTTGGCCGAGCACGCCAACGCCCAACGCGTGTACGCCGTGAATGACGACGCCGGCCTGCTGCTGTGCTCGTGGCCAAACGGGGGGCGACCCGCGGTGCCGTTCATATACTCCGATGAAGTATGGACGGGCATCGAGTACCAAGTGGCCAGCCATTGCATTATGGAAGGGCTGCTCATCGAAGGGTTGACCATCGTCAAAGGTGTGCGGGACAGACACGACGGATTCTTGCGCAACCCCTGGGACGAGTTCGAGTGCGGCCATCACTACGCTCGCGCCATGGCCGCCTACGGCCTATTATTGGCGCTTTCCGGGTTCTCGTTCGACAAAGGCCTCGGCGTCATCGGGTTTGACCCGCAAATCAATCCCGGCAACTTCCGAACGTTCTGGGCGCTCGATGGCGTCTGGGGCACATACGCACAGAAAGGCCGGAAGGCCAATCTCGAGATCCTGTGGGGAGACATCACGCTCAGCCGACTCGATTTGCCCGCGTTCGCCAAGCCCGGCCCCGTCAAGCTCCAGATCGGCAAACGCACCATCAAGACCCAAGCCGACGAGCACGGCTCGATTACGCTCCCAACGGCGCTGAGGCTCAGGGCCGGCCAGACACTTTCGCTGACAATCTAGCGTTTTCGAGCTTGAACGGCCTCCCGCTCGCCCCAGGCCGCTATCCTGTAGAACAAAGCGGGAGCAACGGCTTCTCTGGCGACCGCGGATTTGGCACGAGCTTCCGTTCCTGTGGCGCAATATGCCAGTCCATTTCCTCGAGAGGAACCGCTCCGAGCAGCGGCGCCGCACGATGAGGCGATTCTAGTGCTCGGACTTGGCAAGAACGCCCTTGAACCGAAAGGTCCACAATGCCGAATACGCGATACACGTGCTCGCCGCCGTCGGCAGTGTATGCCTTCACCTCTCCGGTTTCTACAAGGCGAAGACGCTCGATGAGGTCGGCAGGCAATGCAAGCTCCGCTGCACCGCAGTCCACCAACGCATCACATTCCACATCCTCTCCCCGTTTGTCTGGCGGCAAGAACTGGTTCTGCCAGTTGCTCAGTTTGACAGGAACTGTAAACACGCCCATCAAGTATATCCTTGCACGATCTCTATGAAAATAAGATAGCACGATAAGGTCGCCGTATCCAACAGGTGGTCACACGCCCAGTTGATAGGTTGACGATTCGCGGTTTACGCCCGCCGTTTGCCGTGACGCCGCGCATCCGTGCGAACGGCGTCCCGCGACCTCGATTCCCGAATCGCCTCCACGATGTCCTTCGTGGTTGCGTTGGTCTGCACGCCGGGGACGTCAAACGGCGATTTCGGGCGTTTCCTGTACGACACCGAGAACGTATCGCCGCCGCGCCGCTTGATGATGACTTCTTCGCGCCGCGCGGTGTCAAGCAGTTCTGCCAGGCGCTGCCGCGCTTCTGAAAACGTGAAAACCTTCATCCTTCTAACTCCAACGTCTCGACGCTCAATTCCCGGGCAACGCGGATCATCTGTTGGTCCAGTGTCAGCAGAGGAGCGCGGGAATGGATTGCGCATTCAATGAAGTACGCGTCGTAGGCATAGATCCCGAACCGGCCTGCAATTACGAGCGCCGAGCGAACGTCGATTCTGCGAAGCTCGACAGGAATGCGTTGCGCCGCTTCCCATACGGAAGTCAACTGGTCGGGTCTTAGCCTGCGCCTCCGCATCAACGTGGTCAGCGCATTACCCACTTCAAACGGTAGCACTTCCGGCGCAATCAAGTCGTGTCCGGCTGTCAAAGCGATGAGGGCGCCCTTCTCAGGCTCCTCGAGCGCTACCACGAGAAACGCATTTGTGTCGGCAACAATCTTCATATGTACATTTGTACCATACGCGTTCCGCCGTGTCAATTGGAAGGCCAGTAAGTTCTTGAAAATGACCTCGACGCATGGCGGTGAGGCGTGGACAAGGCGAAAACACGGCTCAGCGGGGCTGGTTCTCCTGTCGGAGGGCGTCGAAAAGGCGGACTTCGCCGCCGCGGTAGATCAGGTAGTCGTCGACCTCGAGCGTTTCTTCGGCGCTCAGCGGGACAAATCGGCCTTCGCCGCGGACGCACACGGCGCCCGACGCGTCGGTGACGGCGCCGGTGGCGTGCACCAGCCGCTTGTTCGCGCGGACGACTTCCGCGGCAACGCGGATCGGCTGGTCGCCGGGCACCGGCTTAAGATAACGGAGCTTGAGGTCTGCCGTGTAACAGAGCCGGCCGATGGCATACGTCGCGGCCCAACTCATGCACTCATCAAGCACGGCCGCCACGACCCCGCCGTGCACCACATTCCGATAGCCACAATGCTCCGCCTTCGGATCGAGTTCCGTCTTGACCTGGCCGTCCTCGACATAGAACCGCGTCTGTACACCGGCGTCATTATCCTCGCCGCACACGAAACACGTCGCCGAGGTCGGAAGACAGCGTCTATCGTCTTTCCCGTCTGGATCCATGGCAAGTACCTTCGATTTTGCGGCAATCATAGCAGGGCCTTCGCATTTACCTCAAAGATAGGCGAAACCATACCACAGGCTGGCGCATACTTTCTGAAAAACACGAAGGGGCAATATGCCGGGAAGAGCCAAAGCAGTCGCATCCGGGACAGATCGCGAGAAAGTGGCGAAGATCGGCCGCAAGCTCGGCTTGCACGTCGAAACTGAAGTACCCGTGGGACGACGCGTTTAGGGTGCCGGTGACTTGTACAAGTCGCTTGCTCGGACGACCTCCATTGCGAAGTGCATCGGCTGTTCGCCGGGAATGGGCTTGACCTAGCGGAGTTCCCTGTCGCTCTCATGGGTAAGGATGCTTCAGCTTCACATCGCGTGTTGTCACTTCCCTGGCTCCCTGTTCCTCGTCATAGAAATACCAGATGTTGAACTTGCGTTCAAAGGGCACTGTGTCTGCGCGAAGATCAGGCCATCCAAGACCTTCTGACACAGCTTGCTGTACAAGTAGCTTTCCCTCACTGCTTGCCTTTTGCTGCCAAGCTTCCATCACGGCACCCAGCAGGAGATCACATAGCTGGATTGTCGGTGTATCCTTTGAATCTCGCGTGATAACTGACAGGGTCGGAGCCGAACCCAGCTTCTGCCGGAGCGTATTCATGGAAATGATCTCTACGGCCTCGTCAGCTTTGTCATAGGAGGAGGCAATAGGATCTACGTATATGCGGAATTCAACATCACGATCTCGATGCTTGGTGGACACTGTTTTCATCTTGTTTGTTAGCAGTTGTGTGAAATGCTTCCGTCTTGCCAGATCCCAGCTTCCACTGTGCAACTCCTTCTTGACAATGGCGCGCCGGACGACAAAGCAGTGAAAAGCCATCCATCGCTTCAGGAAAAAGTAATCTATCAAGGCTATAAAGAAGTCTGTATAGCGGCGGTTGTTTGCTTTTGACCATTTGACTTCGCCCTCGTACCGAAAATCCGCTTTCAGTTCACGCAAATCCTTGGCAAAATCACCGCGGCGTTGATACTTCATCCACAGGGTACCGAAGCCATAGTAAGGCGCATTATGAACTCCGGACTCGTCACAGGAAATGAGCCAACGGAGCTTCCCAGGAGGTGTGTGAGTCATCGTTTAGAAAGCTCCTCTTTCTCTTCGTTCACATCGTTCTCGGCCTGTCAGGAGCCGTGTAACTCATGAGATGTCATCAGTGCTCTTCTTCGGACATCTTTGAAGTCTCCGAAGACTCCACGCATGCCCATGGATCTAAATACTATATCCATCCTTATCTTCATATAGCAAGCGGAAGCGAGTGAAAAAATAGCACTATGCATTTCCTGAGCTAAGCAAGCGAAGAGCTTGCTGAGACCATGCCTTGAACGGCGTCTGTCCTCTTGTTCTCAGCCGCTCGCACAGCGGCCTAGGGCACAATCAGGCAATCGCGTCTTGGCAAACGACTGTCTTTGCCTAGGTCGAATGCTCACATGCGTCTAAACACGGGTACCGTTGTCTTCGCCACACACAAAACATGTGTCCGAATTGGGCAGATGGCGTTTTGGGACTTCTCTGGGTGGCGTGATGGCCTGTCACCTTGAAAGGCAATGGTAGCCGGGCTCAAGCATTTTCTCAAAACAATGTATTGAAACGCGCAGAAGGCTCAAGGCATACTTGCGTACAGACATAGGTGCGCGGCATCTGGCCGGCGTTGTGGGAAGTACTTGAGATGGCCACTTCTTGTCTATGAAACATTCGCTTGGAAGACGGGCAACACCAAGGCCCTTCCTAAAATGGGCAGGCGGGAAAGGCCAACTCCTGCCGGATCTCCTCGAGCGCGTCAGAGCGGCGCAGCCCTTCCAGCGCTACCACGAACCATTTGTGGGCGGCGGCGCGCTTTTCTTCGACCTGTACCGCCGGAGGATGCTGGGACGAAAGCAGGCGTTTCTTTCCGACAGCAGCCCCCATCTCATCGAAACGTACTGCGGTGTGCGCGACGATGTCGAAACGGTCATATCCCTCCTCGAGCAACACGAGGCGCAGCACTCCGAAGACTACTACTACCAAGTCCGCGCCGACGTCCCGAGCGACCCGATTGCCCGGGCAGCCCGAATCATCTATCTCAACAAGACGTGCTACAATGGTCTGTTTCGGGTCAACACCAAGGGCGCATTTAACGTGCCATTCGGCCGTTACAAGAATCCGATGATATGCGACGCGGATAATCTACGCGCTGTGGCGGAAGCCTTGAGAAAACCCAAGGTCGAATTACGGCACTTCGAGAGCGTCCTAGACCGGGCAAAGCCTGGCGACCTCGTCTACTTCGACCCCCCTTACGATCCCGTTTCGGAGACCGCGTCTTTTAGCGCCTATGACAAAGCCGGCTTCGGTCACGATTCACAGTATCGCCTTTCCATAGTCTTTGCCGAGTTGGCCCGACGTGCCGTGCACGTCCTTCTCTCTAATTCCTACACGGATCGAGTCCTCTCCCTTTACGAAGGCTTCACGATAGACGAAGTCAAAGCCAACCGCGCCGTCAACAGCCGCGGCGACCGCCGGGGCAAAGTGAGCGAAGCCTTGGTGCGGAGTTTTTGATCTAGCCAATTTCGTCACTATCGTCGCATTCGCAGTATGCACATTTCTTGTCGGATTTGTGCAAGCCACCGCCGCGGCACACGCGCCCTGTGAACCGGCCTTTGACAAGTACGCCCACGGATAGCAGCGCCATTGCCGCGGCCACGATCGCTACGGTCAACAGGAACGTCGTCACGAAACGCCCTCACCAGTTCTCGGCCAGAATCTCGAAGTGCGCCTGGGGATGGGCGCA
>DUZM01000153.1 GCA_013349485.1 Candidatus Hydrogenedentota bacterium
CTGGTGTTGCTGTACGGCGCGGGATAGGGTATTGCGACGTTGTCGAACCACAAAGGCGAGGAGACGTCGGTTTGTTCTTGGCGTTCCTCAAGGAAAGGGGACGGTTGATTATGGATCTTAGCTCCCTTCTAACATGCTTGGATGCGGTGATGGCGCAAGCCGATGTGGCGGCCGAAACGGCGAGCGCGGCGGCAGAAACGCTGAGCGACGCGGCTGTTACCGCGAAGGCCTTGATAAAGGCCGGGGGACTGATCGGCGCGGGTATCTGTATGGGATTCGGCGCGATCGGGCCGGGCATCGGCGAGGGGTTCGCGGCCGGCAAGGCGTGCGAGGCCATCGGCCGCGCGCCAGAAAACGCCGCTCTGTTGACCCGCACGATGCTGATCGGCCAGGCCGTATCGGAATCGACGGGCATTTACTCGCTGGTCGTGGCCTTGATCATTTTCCTTACCGTTCGTTAGAGACCGTACAAGGCGCGACAATGATCACGCTGAATTTCACATTCTTCGTCCAGTTGGGCCTGTTTCTCGTGTTCCTGTGGGCCACGCACCGGTTCATACTGCGTCCGACGCTGCGTACGATGGACCAACGCGAGGCGGAACGAAAACGGGAAGCGGAGGCTACGCAACAGGATGAGGAGGCCGCCGAGGGTTTGGAGAACGCCTATGCGGAGCAACTGCGGGTTTTTCGGCGGCGACAGAGCCAACGCGCCGAGAAGGCCCGCCGCGCGGCACAGGAGAAGCATATGGCCGACTTGGCCGCACACCGGAGAGAGGCGGACGGCCACGTTGCCCAAGCCCGCGAGGGCGCACAGGCCGAACTGGCCAAGGAACGCGGGAAGTTGGGCGCGCTGGCGCCGGACCTGGCCGACGCGATTGCCGCACGCCTCGGACTGAAAGGGGGGCGGCAGTGACTTCGCGGAAACGGTTCTTCCTTGTTTTCTTCGCCGTCTACCTGGCGGTTGGCTCTGGGATCATCGGCGTGTTTGGCCCGCCCGGCGTGTCGGGCGACTATCTTGGCGCGTTCAAAAGCGAACATGATCGCTACCTAGCAATTATCAAGAACGAGGAGTACAAACGTTACGTGCAACGTCCCGAGTTGGCGCCAGCGGCAGAAGCGCTCCAGGCTGACGCGGCCTTCGTGGCGGCGTATGAGAAACGGCCGGAATTCGTGCGCGAGCATCGGCGTCGGGCCGCTTTCGAGTATCTCTTCGAGGCGCTGAATATTGGCGCCGTAGTGTGCCTCCTTGTCCGCTTCGGGAGAAGCCCGTTGTTGAAGTTTCTGGATCGGCGTATCGCGAGAATCCGCGGCGATCTCGAGCGCGTTAACCGGCGGCGGCGCGAGGCGGCTGAAAGACAGGGCCGCGCGCAAGCCCAACTGGACGGCATCGAGAACGATAAGGTTCGGATCGAGCAGGAAGTCGATGAGTATATGGCGGTAGAACGGCGCCGGATCGAACAGGCGACGGCGGATGGTTACGCGCAACTTGACCGGGAAGCCCAAGACCGAATGCGTCATGAAGCGTTGACGGCGGCGATGCGGCTCAGGCGCGACCTGATCGAGCAAGCGATTGAGGCGGTCGCGGAGGCGTACAAGACACACGGCACGCCCGAACAGGAAGGTGCGTTGGTAGATCGGTTCCTGCGTGGAGCCAGGAGGCCGTCATGATAAGGCGTCGTATTGCGGAACGGTATGCGAAGGGGCTGCTGGCGGCGATTGGCGAGGTCGCAAGACTTGACGAGGCGGCGGCGGCCCTGAGCAGCCTAGCGGCGCTCTTCGACGCCGAGCACGACCTCCGGAGCATTTTGGCCAATCCTGTGCTCGATATCCGTGCGCAGGCAAGGGTCCTTGATGAGGTCTTGGCGCAAGGCGGCTTGCCGGAAGCGGTCGGGCGCCTGGCCCACGTGCTGTTGCGGCGGGGCCGCATCACGCTGTTGCCGGAGGTGGCCAGGGTATTCGCGGATTTGACGGACGACGCGTTGGGTCGGGCGCGGGCGTCGGTCGTCACCGCGAAGCCGCTCGACGAAGCGCAGCGCGCCCAAATCGAGGAAAGCCTGGCGACGTTCTCGGGCAAAACGGTTCGCATGACGTGCGAGGAAGACGCCGACCTCATTGGGGGGGCGGTGGCCCGGATTGACGGGTTCGTCATTGACGGCAGCGTTCGGGCGCAACTGGAACGCATGAAAAAGGCCCTGTTGGCGGAGGAGACGTGACGGCATGAAAATCGACGCCACCGAGATCACCGAGATCATCAAACGGCAAATCGCGGAATACGAGGCGGCGGTCGAAGTGGCCGAAGTGGGCACGGTGATCCAGGCGAGCGACGGCATTGCGCGCGTCTACGGCCTGGAGCACGCCATGGCGGGCGAGTTGCTGGATTTTCCGCACGGGGTTCAGGGCATGGTCTTGAATCTCGAGGAGGACAACGTCGGTGCCGTTTTATTCGGCGAGTACGAGCGGATTGGGGAAGGAGACCTGGTCAAACGGACGGCACGCATTACGTCGGTTCCGGTTGGCGAGGGGCTGGTCGGCCGCGTGGTGAACGGGTTGGGCGAGCCGGTGGATGGCCGCGGCGCGATCGCCACCACGGAGTTCCTGCCTATCGAGCGGATCGCGCCGGGCATTGTCGAGCGCCAACCCGTCAAAGAACCGCTCCAAACCGGCCTGACGGCGATCGACGCTATGACGCCGATCGGCCGGGGCCAACGGGAACTCATCATCGGGGATCGTCAGACGGGCAAGACGGCCTTGGCCATCGACACCATTATCAACCAGAAAGACACCGACGTGGTCTGCCTCTACGTGGCCATTGGGCAGAAACGCTCGACGGTCGCCCGCGTGGTCGAGGAACTGAAAGGGCATGGCGCTATGGACTACACGATCGTGGTGTCCGCGTCGGCGTCGGAGACGGCGCCGATGCAGTACATTGCGCCGTACGCGGGCTGTGCGATGGGCGAGTACTTCCGCGACAGCGGCAAACACGCGGTAGTCATTTACGACGACTTGTCGAAGCATGCGGTGGCGTACCGGCAGCTTTCGCTGCTGTTGCGTCGTCCGCCGGGCCGGGAGGCCTATCCGGGCGACGTGTTCTACTTGCACTCGAGGCTGCTCGAGCGGGCCGCGAAACTTAACGACGCGCGTGGCGGCGGGAGCCTCACGGCGCTGCCCATCATCGAGACGCAGGCCGGGGACGTGTCGGCGTATATTCCGACGAACGTCATATCGATCACGGACGGCCAGATATTCCTCGAGACCGCGCTGTTTTACTCGGGGGTGCGTCCGGCCATCAACGCCGGGATCAGCGTGTCGCGCGTGGGCGGCGCCGCGCAGGTGAAGGCCATGAAAAAGGTAGCGGGCACGCTGCGGATCAACCTTGCTCAGTACCGGGAACTGGAGGCATTTGCGCAGTTCGGCAGCGAACTCGATAAGGCGACGCAGGCGCAGCTGAATCGGGGGCAGCGGCTCGTCGAGATCCTCAAGCAGCCGCAATATGCGCCGTTGCCGGCAGCCAAACAGGTGCTCCTCGTGCACGCGGCGACGTCGGGATTTCTGGACGCGGTGTTCGTCAAGGCCGTCGAGCGGTACAAACGGGAATTGTTTACGTATTTCGAGACAGAACAGAAAGATGTATATGAGGAACTCGCGTCGACGGGCGATATGCCTGAGGAACTTGAACGCCGAATCGACGCGGCCCTGAAAACCTTCACGGCCCGCTTCCAAAGCCGGAGCAAAGCGCGCAAATTCGAGATCGAGGAATCGGCCGAGGAACCGGTCGAATCTCAAGAAGATGACGCAGAATAATGCCGAGCTTGCTTGACATAAAGCGCCGAATTGCGAGCGTGCAAAGCACGCAGAAGATCACGCGCGCCATGAAAATGGTCGCCGCGGCCAAGCTGCGGCGCGCCCAAGAGGCGATCGTGCGCACGCGCCCCTACGCGCTCCGGATGCGCGATCTGGTCAGCGGGATCGCGTTGCGGGCAGATCGGGACATTCACCCGCTGCTCCGACACGGCCGCGGCGCGAAAGTCGGCCTAATCGTGGTGACGTCGGACCGCGGACTGTGCGGCGGATTCAACCACAACATCGTCGAGGCGGCCCTGGGCGCGGTCAAGGAAACGTTCCGGGGCCGCGAGGTCGCACTCACCGTGGTCGGCCGCAAGGGGGTGGACGTGTTGCGGCGCCGCGACGGCGCGATTCGGGCGGCCCACATCGACGTTTACGACAAGCCGGCTTTTCGCGCGGCGGGCGAGATTATGGCCGATCTTGTGGACGAGTATGCCAAGGGCGAAACCCATGAACTCCATTGCGTCTACAATGAGTTCAAGTCGGCCATAGCGCAGAAGGTCACGGTCGAGCGGCTGCTGCCGTTCGAGCCGGCCGACGACAAAGGGGTCGTGCCAATCGACTATGTGTATGAGCCGTCGGTCGAATCGGTCCTGGACGGTCTTCTGGCCAAGCACATGCAGGTGCAGATGCACCGGATTCTGCATGAATCGACCGCAAGCGAGCACGGGGCGCGCATGACGGCGATGGACGCGGCGACCAAGAATGCGGGCGACGTCATCGACAGACTAAGACTTAAGTACAACCGTGCGCGGCAAGACGCGATCACGAAAGAGCTTATCGAGGTCATAAGCGGCGCCGAGGCGCTCTAGACGGAGGAAGGGATGAAGGAAGGACGCGTATCGCAGGTGATTGGGCCGGTTATCGACGTCAAGTTCGAGCCGGGCGGACTTCCGGCGATCTACAACGCGCTCGAGATCGAGCGGTCGAACGGGGAGAAACTGGTGCTGGAAGTGGCGCAGCACCTCGGCGAGAACGCGGTGCGCGCGATTGCGATGGACAGTACGGACGGCCTGGTGCGGGGCACGGCGGTCAGGGACACGGGGGGGTTTATCATGACGCCAGTTGGGGAAGGAGTGCTTGGGCGGGTGCTAAACGTCATCGGCGAACCGGTAGACGAGCAAGGGGCCGTTAACGCCGATGTGCGTTGGCCCATACACCGGCCGGCGCCGCAGTTCGACGAACTCGAGACTTCGACGCAGATGTTCGAGACGGGGATCAAGGTTATCGACCTGCTGGCGCCGTATTGTCGCGGCGGGAAGACGGGGCTTTTCGGCGGCGCCGGGGTGGGCAAGACCGTGCTTATCATGGAGCTTATCCACAACGTCGCCACAAAACACGGGGGGTACTCGGTGTTCTCCGGGGTGGGTGAGCGCACCCGCGAGGGGAACGATCTCTGGCTCGAGATGAAGGAGTCGGGCGTGCTCGAGAAGACCGCCCTCATCTACGGCCAGATGACGGAACCGCCCGGGGCCCGGGCGCGTGTCGGGCTCACGGGTCTCACCGTGGCCGAGTATTTCCGAGAAGAGCAGGGCCAGGACGTGCTGCTGTTTATCGACAACATCTTCCGATTCACGCAGGCCGGCTCCGAGGTGTCGGCGCTGCTGGGGCGCATGCC
>DUZM01000185.1 GCA_013349485.1 Candidatus Hydrogenedentota bacterium
AACGGACGACGCATACAAGAAAACGCTCGAGTTCTGCAGTTCGTATCTTGAACGGTTCGGGGTCAGTTGCACCATCGTCCCGTTTGGCGATTATGAAGCGCTCGACCGTGCCGTACGGCCGAATACGCGATTCATCTTCTCGGAGTCGCCCACGAATCCGTACCTCAACATCTTCGACCTCGACCGGCTCCATGGGATTGCCAAGAAGCATAAAGTGCTCACGCTTATCGACTCGACGTTCAGCACGCCGGTGAACCAGCGCCCGCTCGATTTCGGCGTCGACCTCGTGCTGCACAGTTGCACGAAATACTTGGGCGGCCACAACGATATCCTTGCCGGGGCGGTGCTCGGCCGGAAGGAACTGATCGACGAAGTCCGCGCCTTGCACAAAGCCACGGGCGGCGTCATCGACCCCCACTGTTGTTATTTGTTGCTGCGTGGGTTGAAGACGTTTCCGTTGCGCGTGGCCGTCCAGAACGAGACGGCCACGAAAGTGGCGCGTTTCCTCGAGGGGCATGCCCAGGTCAAACGGGTCTACTACCCCGGCCTCGAGAGCCATCCGCACCACGAGATTGCCAAGGCGCAGATGAAGGGATTCGGCGGCGTCGTTACGTTCGATATCAAGGGCACGCTTTCCTCAGCGAAACGATTTCTCGACAACTTGAAATTGTGTTTCATCGCACCCAGCCTCGGCGGCGTCGAAACCCTGATCACGCATCCCGCCTTGGTCAGTTACTACGACTGCACGCGAAAAGAGCGCTATGCCCTCGGCATCACAGACACCCTGATCCGCTTGGCCGTCGGCGTCGAAGAGGCCAACGACATCATCGCCGACCTCGACCAGGCGCTCAAGAAAAGCGCACGACGACGCGCATAGGAAGCGCACGGACGATCGAGTCCCCGTCTGCGGACTCGAGAACGCAGTTCCCTGTTTGCGCCAGTTTCGGCGCCCGAGAACGGCGGACCTCTTTGACTGGGAGGAGACTGCTATGGAGCATCCAGAGGTCTTTCTTATACCCGTTCTGATGATTTCAGACTACTACTTGACCATCCTGTGCGCGTTTCAGAAGGAGAAGAAGTATGACGAACACTTCAGAATCCAACACTTCGAGTTGAATTGCCTTTGGCAGAAAGACATTGCCCGGAAGAGGCTGTTTAACCCGCGCCATTTGACTTTGGTTCTCCTTGTTACGGCGGTCATGTTCTGCGGGGTGGAGTACGGCGACCTACCCGACTCGTCTCTCGAAATGTTCTTAGGTCTTTTGACTGTCATCTATGGCGCCATAATTGGGAGACATTTACTCAATCTCCTGTATTTTCGGCGTCTTACCCGCCATCCGGACGACGTGTCGGGCCAGGTTACGCTCAGCCATCAGCTCATGCTGCGCATATCCTGCTATCAATTGCTGATGGTTGCCCTTCCTATCGCCATCATCGCCGTTTTCTCTCCGAGTCCTTTTGTCTTTGGGGGACTTTGTGGTTTGGCCGCTGTGATGGGCGTTCATGGTTTCTGGATGTGGCGGCACAAGACAAAACGAAAGCCTTCCCGGAAGGTTATCCTGGTCGTGATATTGGGCCTCATTTTGGTTTATGTCGCCGTAGTTTTTGGGTTGGTGCTTTGCAGCGATGTTGCGCGACGCCAAGAGATCGCTGCGTTGCCAGCTTTCCTTCATTACGAGGAGAAGAATTCACGCGTCCCGGAGTTGTTTGGGAAAGCCCGGGCGCGTGTGCAGGATTGGGACATTGAAGGTGCTGAAGCCGTATATCAGGAGATTGTGCGGCTCGAACCGAACAGCGCTGCAGGATATGTTGGCCTGGGTACTTGCCGCTTCTTTCAGAAGGACCTCGATGGTGCGGAATCGCACTACCGGCGCGCGCTCGAGAGCCATCCCAGATTTGCGGGGTCTTACATCGGTTTGGGCGCAGTAGCACTCGAGAGGAACGATTACGAAACAGCCGAGGAGCACTACCAGAACGCGTTGGATCTCGACGCGGACCCCGTAGCAACTCACTGGGGTTTGGCGCTTGCATACGAAGGGCTTGGAAATGACACAAAAGCGCTGGAACACTGGCGCAGCGCAGCTCGATGTGCTTCGAACGCGCGGATCGTCCGCACAGCCAACGATAGGGTTGCCGAGCTGCAAAACCGCGGCCCGAGCAAATAGCTGTTCAACGTCGATAATGGGAGGAGGACACGGTGTCGGGAAAAGCGATGGCATGCTTAATCCTCTCTGGCGCGATTCTGTTAACCACGACTTTGTCTAGTGCCGAGGGGTTGAGCGCAATCGTGAAGGATCATCTTGGTTCGCCGACGCTTTTTGTTAACGGGGAGCCGGCGGTCCCGATGATGTTTTTGGGCCGGACGTTCTCGATGGAAGGAAAGGATTGGCGGGAGAACTACATGGCGCAGGCCAAGCTGGCCGCAGCCGCAGGCATTCACATTCAGTCGTTTGACGTAGGGATGCCGTGGCCGAAACCCGGCGAGGAAGCGGATTTCTCCGGCGTTGACGCGATCCTCGATGCCATGGTTGCCAACGACCCCGAGGTGTTGATGCTGCCTCGGTTCGGTGTGCTGCCTCCGTCGTGGTGGTATGAAGAACATCCGGGGCATCAGATGCTTTTCAGCGATGGCCAGAAGGGTCAATTCAGCGTGGCCTCGGAAACATGGCGCAACGATATGGAAAGGCATCTCCGGGCCTTTGTGCGGCATTGCGAAGCCAAATACGGCGCCAACATGCTGGGCTATCATCCCTGCGGGCAACACACGGCCGAGTGGTTCTACGACCGCTCTTGAGCCGGTTCACAACGGGTTCGAGGAGGCGTTTCGCTCGGGGTTCGCGGCGTGGGCGCGGCGCAAGTACGGCGCCGAGGACGCGTTGAGCGCCGCCTGGGGACAGCCCGAGGTCACGTTCGACTCCGTCCGTGTCCCGAACGCCGCCGAGCGGGATGCCGCCCGCACCGGGTTCTTCCGCGACCCGTCGCAAGAACGGTTCGTGATCGATTTCCACGAGTATCAAAACGTCGCCATGGTTGAAGCGCTCGAGTTGATGGCCCGTGCGATCAAGGAAGAAACCAACGGGAAGAAGCTCGTCGTCCTGTTCTACGGCTACTTCTTCGACCTCGGTGGCATTCCAAAAGGGCCGCAATCGAGCGGCCATATGGCCCTCGGCCGGCTCTTGAAGTGTCCGGACGTGGACGTTCTGACCGCGCCCATTTCCTACGGCGACCGCGAGTTGGGCGGGAGCGGGCCATTTATGACGCTGGTGGATTCGGTGCGTGACGCCGGCAAGCTCTGGCTCAACGAAGACGATACCCGGACGTTTTTGTGTTCGCCGACATCCGCGATGGTTCCCGTTGGCAAAGTGGACACTGTTCAGGAGAGTCAGTGGCTGCACCAACGCAACTTCGCGCAGTTACTGCCGCGCCGCCTGGCCTGTTGGTACATGGACCTGCCCGGCGAGGGCTGGCTGAATGCGCCGGAACTCTGGGACAACATCGGCCGGCTCCGCACGCTGTACGCGGCGGAGATGGCGCGGCCCGCCGATTGGAATCCGGAAATCGCGCTCGTCGCTGACGAACGAAGCACGTTTTATCTTGCGGACTCCCCCACGCTCACCGCGCTCCTCGGGTCGGGTTTACGGCGCGCGTGCTATCGCATGGGCGCGCCGTTTCGCCAAAACCTACTATCGGACGTGCTCGAGGGCCGCCTCGAACTCCCGAGGCTCACGATCTTCACGTGTTGTATAAAACTCACCGCCAAGGAACGCGGCCAGATAAAGAAAGCCCTCGACGGCAAGACGGCAGTCTGGCTTTACGGCAGCGGCTATCTGGATGACGCGCGGGGATCCATCGAGAACATGACGGACCTCACCGGATTCTCGTTTGCCGAGACGCGTGACGGCGGGCCGGCAGTCGTCGCGTTCGAGCACGATCAGCCGCTCGCGCAAGGCCTCCGGAAACCGACCTACGGCCCGGAGCTGGCCCTCACGCCGCGCTGGTCAGTGAAGGAAGAACACGGCGTCGAGACGCTCGCAAGGTTTTCCGACGGCTCGGTTGCCGCGGCCGTTGCCGAGGGCGGCCGGTTCCGCTCGATCTACATCGGTACGGTGGAATGTCCGACCCAGGTGCTGCGCAACATCGCGCGAACCGCGGGCGTGCACGTCTACCTCGATTCGGACGACGTCGTCTTAACAGACGGACGTTTCCTGGCCGTTTCCGCCAGTTCGTCAGGTGAAAAGGCAATCGCCTTGCCGAAAGACTGTTCGTTGCGCCGCATGGATGCCGACGAACGACTCGATGCGACGGATGGCCTCGTCCGAGAAACCCTTGCCTTGGGGGAAACCCGGTTCTATTGGATCGAACCGTGAAGTGTTCCGTCCGAAACCGCGAATAAACGCGAATACACGCGAATGGGAAGAACCTGTCGCTGCACACCGAGGGCCGCCTGAAACTCGGCGCCGCCATCGACTTCCTGGACAGACCCTGCCGTGGCCGTCACAAGAAACGACCAAGCCCACCCCGGCCCCTGGTATTCCTGTCCATGGCTGTCCATTCGTGTCCACTGGTGTCTATTCATGGATAGGGTTGGCCGAGGGCGGTCAGGGCGCGCATGTCTCAGCGGGGCGCCGGAGTTCCTCCGGTGCCATACTGTGCTCAGAGCGCGTTGGCGGGCTGGTTGGGCGAGGCTGAAGGCTCGGTTGTGTCAGGTTGGGGAACGGCTCCGGAATATGGCGGCAAAGCGACCGTCTTTGTTGCCTCGGTGATGCCGCCGCCGAACGCGCGAGCGTCGAAACGATCCAACACCTCGAAAACGAGAAGAGCGTCTTTCTCGCCTTTGAACGTGTATGTCAGGAATGCGTGACGGCCATCGGATAGCGCGCACGCTTCCCCAGGTCGCAGCGTAACGGATCCCAAGGGTTCAAAACGGTCTGGAGCGTGAAGCATCAGCGCATAGCCCTTCTCAGTGGGCTGGGTCGCGTCGACGAGCACGGCGCTTCCGTCCGTTTGCGCGCGCACGTTGGATATCCCCCACAGCCTCCCGTTCTGTTCGATGTACTCGATGGCTTCACTCGTGCCTGTGCGCTCGATGACTTCACCCGGCGACTTCTCCCCCATCCCGCCCCGCCCACCTAAGGTTCTCAGAACCCAATACGCCGCCAAACATAACAGGGCGGCAAGCAGCCCTATAAGAATCTCTCTGCTTCTCATGTGTACCTAAGTACCGAATTCACGCCACTGCGCGCAAATCCGCACGCAAGCAAAGCGGCAAGATGCCGCGTATACGTTGCCCGTAAGAAACGCGGCAAGATGCCGCGTATACGTTGCCGCCAATGTAGAAGGGGCATCTTGCCGCTTTCCCCTCTTCCCGTTGGGCTTGAGAAGCTCATGCTCAAACCATGATTAAGCTGCACACTCGGCCAGCAGGTGCTCACTTGGCCTAGCGTCCCGAG
>DUZM01000230.1 GCA_013349485.1 Candidatus Hydrogenedentota bacterium
GGCCGTCGGGGAAGTAGTCGGCGTCTCGGGACAAGTAGTCGGTGGCCAAACGGAGCCCCTCGATGCCGGCCGGGGGATATGCGCCGTGAGCGTCGCGGTACGTTTCGATTGCCTTTGCCAGCGCCGTTAGACCCGCCTCGGTGCGGTACATGCGGGCGATGGGCGCATCTTCGGGAATCCGGCGCGACGCCACCACGAACACAGTCACAACCGCGACAAGTACGCCGGCGGAGGCCGCGGCCCCCAATCGAACGCAGCGTCTAAGAGAAGAAGTCAACATCCCTTTCCCCGCCCTGGTTGCGGTCGGCGATGCAAATCAGCCAGGTCCACGCGAACACGATGAACGTGCATGCCGCGTCGATCACTTCAATGGGTATCAAATACCAGCGAAACGCGTCGGCCTCCTTGCCTAATTCCGCAAGGCCCGATAGCAAAAACACGTAAAAGGACTGGAAACCCGCGAAAAGAAATGCGCCAAACGCCGCAGCGAACTGCCTTTTGAGCGGCGCCAAGATCTCTCCCAGCTTCGTCCAATCCAATGTACCGTAAAACATCACGCATGCCCCAAACGGGACGAGGGCCGCCGCGAAGACAAAATAGAGCAAAAGGGGAAACGCGCTCGGCGGACTCTCGGGGGAGGGTCCTGCCGTCCACTCAAGAAGCCGCGACGTGGCAATTAGCGTCAGAATGAGAAAGAACCAAAGAACAAAAAACCGCCGGAGCGCGTCCCAGTCGCCGGAAATTTTCCACAGCGGCCGGTCTATCTCCTTGCCAAGCCGCGCAAACCCGATGGAAGAGGCCGCGGCGTAAGCCGCTGCTGTCGCCAGATAATTTATGAACGCATAAGCCCGCAACCAAAGGTTTTCGTCGAGATCCTCGGATGACGGCTTGCCGATTAGGCCGCCGGAAAGCACCTGCACAAGGGTTACTGCGACGGTGATGCCCAAATAGACGAGGAACGCGGAAGGATTCTGCCGCACGGCCGCAACCGCCTGTGCAAGAAGGCTCAAGACGTTACTCCGACCTCTGCTCCGCGGCCACCGCCGGTTGTTGCCGCTGGAGTACGTACCGCGCAATGACGTCCCGTTGCTCTTCGGTCGCAGCCACATACGAAGCGCGGATAAGATGCCGGCCCCCGGAGATGGGCGCCGTCGAGACGATCCGCGCATTCATATCGAGCGGCGATTCGCCGGGCAGCTCGAGCGTCACGCGAAGAAGCACCTGTTTGGGTAGCGGCTGCTGCACGACCAGGGCGAACCCGCCCGCACTCAGGCTCGTGACGCGGCCGCGTAGCTTGGTGATAATCGGGCGCTCGGCGACGTTCTCGACGTCGTCGTCCACCGGGGCATTCACAACGCCCACCGTTACGGACTGATCGTAGTGGACGCGGTAGTGGGCCCGGGCCTGCATTCGGTTCAATTCGGCGGCGTGCCGGAACACCCAGGTAGGCGGCTCCTCCTCGACACGGAAAAGGCTGACCATGAACACGTATCGTGCGTCGTCCTCGCGCCATATTCGGCATCGCACCGTGTCGCCGGGGGAGAACTTGGGCATGTTGTCCCGCTCGGCGCCGTGGGGGGTCGCGTGGAAATAGGCTTCGTCCACCGACGCGATGCTGAGACGCGCCCAGCGGGGCGGCGACTGGGCCGCCGGGGCCATCCATAGGTGTTGTCCCGGCGAGATCTCGCGGGTGGACTGAATCCGCTGGCCGAAAGGGACGTAATCCAGACCCAGGTGGACGCGGACGTCGCGCAGCGCGAGGCCGATTTGTTCGAGCCGTCGTTCATCGCCTCGAGCGGCAAGCGCCGCTATCTCCTCGGCAACGCATCCGTCGAAGCGTTGCCGCACGGTGACGGCGCGGAGCGGCTCGAGGCGCGACCAACGCCGGATGAGCCCGCGGAGCAGTTCCCATTCTCCATTCGAGAGCCCCTTCTCTTCTGCAATGTCCCGAACCAGCCGCCATTCCTTGTTGAGTTGCCGCTGTCTCGCGGCGCGACGCCGAAGCATTTCCGCAACGACCGCCACTAGAATGAGTGCGAGCAGCGCGAACAACACGGCAATTAAGGTGCTTGGTTCGGGCGTGGGCAAGACGCCGGTACCGTTCGTGTCAGGCAAGATAGAACTCCTCTTCCGGAACGCGCGTCCGCTACCGATTATATGTACTCCGTCCCGCGCCATGCAATACGAGTTGTCATGAACGTGCCAATGACGTAACATACTGGTTTGGGCAGAAGAGGTCACGGGGGAATCCATGAATGTCGACGAACTGAGACGGGTCACGGACACCATCTGGGAAATCCCGAAACAAGGCGCTATGCGCGTGCCCGGACGCGTCATCGCGAATAGGGCGCTTCTCGAGAGCATTCTCAAGGACAAAGCCGCCGAGCAGGTCGCGAACGTCGCCTGTCTGCCGGGCATCGTCGGCTATGCCTTGGCCATGCCGGACGCGCATTGGGGCTACGGGTTCCCGATCGGGGGCGTGGCCGCGACCGATCCCGACCAGGGGGGCGTGATCAGCCCGGGGGGCGTCGGGTACGACATCAACTGTGGGTGCCGGCTCATCGCCACGAGGCTTCGGATCGGCGAAGTACGCGATGCGCTGCCGCGCATCGTCAACGGACTCTATCGGGATATCCCCTGCGGCGTTGGGTCGAGCGGCGCCATCGAGAAGCTTGCCAAGCCCGACCTCGAACGTGTGCTCGAAACCGGCGCGCGCTGGGCCGTCGAACACGGTTTCGGCAGCGCGGCCGACCTCGATACAACCGAAGAAAACGGGTGCATGCCGGGCGCCGACCCGAGCGTACTGTCCGATCGGGCCGTCAGCCGTGGCGAGAACCAACTCGGGACGCTCGGCTCCGGCAACCATTTCGCGGAACTCGGCGTCGTCGAGCAGGTGTTCGATCCGCACGTTGCGCGGGTGTTTGCACTCGAGGAAGGCAGCGTTACGCTGATGATACACAGCGGCAGCCGCGGCCTGGGGTATCAGGTGTGCGACGATTTTCTCGAGGTGATGGTGCGCGCGTCGGCGCAATACAGAATCGAGTTGCCCGACAGGCAGCTCTGTTGTGCGCCGGTTCATTCGGAACAGGGCCGGCGGTACCTGGCGGCGATGGCGGCCGCGGCCAACTACGCTTGGGCCAACCGGCAGATCATTATGGAACTTGCCCGGCGCAGCATGATGCACGCGCTCAAGATCTCACGGGAAGAACTCGGCGCCCGCCTGGTCTACGACGTGTGCCATAACATCGCCAAACTCGAAGTGCATGAGGTCGACGGGGTCCGGAGACGGGTCTGTGTGCATCGAAAAGGCGCCACCCGTGCGTTCCCGGGCACGCGCGACGAAGTCCCTCCGGCATACCGGGCCGTCGGACAGCCCGTCCTTCTTCCCGGCGACATGGGCACCGGCTCGTATGTCTGTGTGGGGACAGAAAAGGCCTTGACGGAGACCTTCGGCAGCGCGTGCCACGGTGCGGGGCGCGTCCTCAGCCGCACCGCCGCGCGCAAAGCCAAGAGCGCCCAAGAGGTCGTAAGGGAACTCAAGGCGAGCGATATCGTACTTATGGCCCGCAACAAGAAAACCATCGCGGAAGAACAACCGCAAGCCTATAAGGATATCGACGTCGTAGCCGATGTCCTCGAGCAGTCCGGGATCGGCCGCCGCGTCGTTCGCATCCGGCCCGTCGGCGTAATTAAGGGTTAATGGCGCGCTCGTCATCGCACGTCCCCCGGACGGGTGAGGCGAGAGTCTTTTTCACGGTATGGTGGGCACGGACTCTTCGCGATCATGCGGGGCGAGCCCCATCGCGCTGTTTCCGGGCACGGGACCCAGAATCCCGTGGGCTTGACGTGGCCGCGAGATTCGGCTATTCTGAAGCGTCGCCGCAAATTGGACGATAACGATATGTATATCAGTCGCGCGCTAGAGGATGCGGTCCTGGACGCATCACATCAGTTTCCCGTCATACTGCTCACCGGCCCGCGGCAGGTAGGCAAGACCACATTGCTCCAGCAGCTGTGCGAGACGGGCCGGCGCTACGTTACCCTCGATGACCTTTCGCTTCGCTCGGCAGCGAATGAAGACCCTGCGCTTTTTCTGCAGCGATATCCAAGCCCCGTGTTGATCGACGAGATTCAGTATGCCCCGAATCTTCTTCCCTACATCAAGATGGAGGTGGATGGGGCAAAGCAGGCCGGGGCGTTCTGGCTGACGGGGTCCCAACATTTCCAGATGATGCGAGGCGTAACGGAGAGCCTCGCCGGACGTGTGGCCGTTGTCAACCTGCTTGGTTTCTCACGTCGAGAACTTGAACGGCGCGATTGTCGGTTGGAACCGTTTCTCCCGACCGCCGCGCAGATCGATGGGCGGCGGGCGACAGCCCCGGAAAGCACGCTCAAAACCATTTTCGAGAACATCTGGGCCGGCTCGTATCCTGCATTGCGTGCAGGGTCCGTCAGGAATCGCGACGTGTTCTACAGTTCCTATCTTCAGACGTACCTGCAGCGCGATGTGCATGACCTCGCACAGGTGGGCGACCATCAGGCGTTCGTACGATTCCTTCGAGCGTGTGCGGCGCGGACGGCTCAAATGACGAACCTCTCCGCGTTGGCGCGCGATGTAGACATAAGCGTGAATACGGCTAAAGCATGGCTATCGATCCTCATGACAAGTTTTCAGGTCGCCTTGGTTTATCCCTATTTCTCGAATCTTGGGAAACGACTTGTCAAGACACCTAAGTTATACTTCCTGGACACGGGACTGTGCGCATATCTTACGGAATGGTCTTCCCCGGAAACGCTGGCCTCGGGCGCAATGAGCGGCGCTGTGTTCGAGACTTACGTCTTTGGTGAAATCATTAAGAGTTGGTGGCATCGCATGCGGACGCCAAATCTGTATTACTATCGCGATAAAGACGGTAAGGAAATCGATTTCCTCTTCGAGCAGGATCGCACGCTTTATCCTTTGGAGGTCAAACTCGGTGCTACACCCAAGAAGTCGTGGGTAAAGCACTTTTCGGTTCTGAGCCGATTAAACGCGTCCGTGGGCGACGGCGGCGTCATTTGTTTATGCAGGGAGCCGATCCCGCTGACAGGAACGACCACTGCCATTCCGATTGGCCTGGTCTGAGTGTATTCCGGAGTTATTCGATTGCCTCGCTTCGCTTGTCGATGTCAACGGAAGCTTGTCAAAATCTGAGCACTGAAAAGGACCGGGGATAACAGCGGTTAGACACACCGTTTCGCTGGAGCGTCATTCCCGCCTTCGCAAGAAATGTTTCCAGGCGACGCTGAGCGACGGACCTTCGAAATCTTGCTGTTCGTCGTCGAAGAAATTACATCCGAAATTGACAGACAGGCCGTTCCGCTCATTGAACGGGATTTCCAGGCCCACATTCGTGTTGATGCTTGGCAGCAGCCATGCGTCGCTTTGCTCGAGGTTTATCAGGTTACC
>DUZM01000141.1 GCA_013349485.1 Candidatus Hydrogenedentota bacterium
ACCCGGCACGGTCGTTCACGTCGAGCCGGACCGCGTCCTGGTGGCCACGGGCGACGGCCGGCTGGCGATGCGAGCCTTTCAGGCGCCCGGGGGGCGCGCCATGCGCATGGCGGCCTACCTGCGCGGACATCCAATCACGCCGGGCGATAAATTCGAGGATCTCTGAGCGTGCCCGCGGACGTCGTACGGGACGCCGCAATCGCCGTTCTGCTGCGGGTGTTCGAGCAAGGCGCGTTCCTCGACAGGGTCCTTGACGGGGCCATCGCGCGGACGAAGCTTTCCGCTCGCGGCCGCCGTTTTCTCACGCAACTCGTCTACGGCACGGTTCGCCATAACCTGTTGTGTGATTTCGTGATCGAGTCGATGCTTCGCCAACCCATCGACAAACTGCCTAAACCCATTCTGACAATCCTGCGCATGGGCGTCTTCCAATCGCTTTTCTGCGACCAAGTTACGCATCCCGCCATGGTTCATACCTCCGTGGATCTTGCCAAAAAATGGGGCCATGCCGGCACGGCACGGCTTGTGAACGCCGTGCTGAAGCGGGCGCCACAGTCCCTCCAAGACGTCCGGTTCCCTGATCCGGAACGGGATCCCGCCAGACACCTCAGCGTACGATACTCGATGCCGCTATGGTTGGTCCAACGCTGGGCCGAAACCTACGGCAGAGATGTGGCCCGAACGTTGTGTGAGACTTCCAACACAGAGGCGCCCACAACCGTGCGCGTCAACACGCTCAGGACCACGTCCGAAAAACTCGCCCGACTCCTTGCCAAAACGGGCTTTGCGGTCGAGAAGCGCACCTGCGTCCCGGAGGAGTTGACTTGTGCGGGCGTCGCTCCTACGGCCCGCGCCAAGGCCTTTCAGGCCGGATACTATGTCCTGCAAGACCCGGCGTCCATGCTGGCCGCCCATCTACTGGAACCGCAGGCGGGCGAACGGATATTAGATATGTGTTCGGCCCCGGGCGGCAAGGCGGGACACATCGCGCAACTGACCCACGACGACGCACGCCTCGTTGCCATGGACATTCATGCCAGGAAACTGAGGCGGGTCCGGCAGAACGCAGAACGAATGAACCTCCGCAGCCTTTCGCTGCTATGCGGCGATGGCGCAAGCGCACCGTTTCCCAAATGTTTTGACCGCGTGCTCGTGGATGCGCCATGCACCGGGTGCGGCACGTTGCGCCGTCATCCGGATTTGAAATGGCGGCTCCAGCCCGGCGACGCCGAACGGCTCGCAACACTGCAGTTGGCGTTGTTGCGTTCCGCCGTGGAAGTCTGCAAAAATGGTGGCCTTGTCGTGTACTCGGTCTGTACCTTTTCTCCGGACGAAACGGTTCATGTGGCCGAAGCAATCCATGCCGACGGCAAAACGGAGTTCGACGACGGACCGGAATGGATAGGCAAATGGCGAATCGAACGCGGTCGATACCAAATCCTCCCCGAAAAGGGAGGGCCGGACGGATTCTTCTTGATGCGGTTGCGGACGGTATCGTAGGCTTTGCCCTATTCGCATTCCGTTTCATTCTCTGGGTATTTGGGTGGGCCGTAGCGACGGCATTCTTTCTGGCCGTTATGGCCGGCGCCGGGTATTACGTTTTCTCGAAGACGGTTGCAGGCGGTGAACTGGTTCGGGTGCCCGACATCGTAGACATGCCCTTTTCCGAAGCCCACTATGTGCTCGAGGAACACGGACTCGAGAGCGGCAAACCCATACCGATGTTCAGCGAAGACGTCGAGGAACATCGCGTAATCGCGCAACGGCCCGCCGCCAACACCGTGGTTCGCGCCGGCAGAAAAATCATCCCCACCGTAAGCGTCGGCCCCGACACGGTTCAAGTCCCAGACCTCCTGCGAAAACCCCTCCAGGACGCGCGCGACGCTATCCTCCAGATGGCGTTCAAGATAGGCAGCACGGCCCGAGTGCCGCACCAAACGCCCCGCGACACCGTCCTCGCTCAGGATCCCCGTCCTGGCGTCGAAGCCGTACAGGGGAGCCCGATTCACGTCCTCGTCAGTGACGGCTCATTCCCGATGCCCAATCTCGTAGGCAAGCCGCTTGACGAGGTCAAACGTCTTCTCGCCCCAGGTCACCTCAATGCCGTGCCGGTGCGCATCGACGCGCCGGACATGCCCGTAAACGTCGTCCTTGCCCAAGATCCCCGCCCCGGCGACGTCGTCAACCAGGGCGACTATGTCCGCTACGAGGTACGGACCTTGCATCCCGCCGATTTACCCAATGCCAAGCGTCAGGTAACCGTCCGATACACGGTGCCGTTCTCGTGGTTCGAACGGGAGGTGCGGGTCGACGTCGTCGACAAAAGCGACAACCGCATGACGGTCTTTCCGCGCAAGAAAGACTATGTCGGCGGCCTTCCCCCGCAGTTCCCCGCCGGCACCGCCATTACCGTGCCCGGCATCGAGTTCGCCGAGGAAGTAACGGTCGAGGTCTACCTCGACGGCGAGAAGGACTGCTCCTATTACTATAAAGGGAATGCCCCGCCCGTCATAACGCGTTTCAGTAATGAGCCTGGAGGAATGGGTCGTGCCGACTATTAAGATTGCGCCCTCAATACTGGCAAGTGATTTCAGCCGTTTGGGAGAAGAGGTCCGCGCCGTCGTCGACGCGGGCGCCGATTGGATTCACGTGGACGTTATGGACGGGCATTTCGCCCCCAACATTACGATGGGCCCGCCTGTTGTGGCCGCGTTGCGCCGGCACTGCAGCGTCCCAATGGACGTGCATCTGATGATTGCCAATCCCGACGAGTTCCTCGAGGATTTTGCAAACGCGGGCGCCGACATTATCTCGTTTCACGTCGAGGCCGCCAACCACCCCCATAGACTCCTCGATAAAATCAAGGGACTGGGATGTCAGGCCGGAATCGTGCTCAATCCCGGCACGTCGCCGGACGAGATTGAATACCTGCTCGAGTCCGTGGACATGGTCTTGGCCATGGCGGTTAATCCCGGCTTCGGCGGGCAGGCGTTTATTCCCGAAGTGCTTCGCAAAATCCAAGATCTGCGTGCAATGCTCGGCGACCGCGACCTCGAGGTCGATGGCGGCATCGATGCGCGAACGGCCCCCGACGTCATCCGGGCAGGCGCGAATGTGCTCGTGGCCGGCACCTACATTTTTGCAAACCCTTCCTATGTCGAGGCGGTCGAGATGCTCCGTGCCGCAGGCTGAGGCGCCTTCCCACGCCATCGTAAGACGCTCTCTTTCAACTTCCAGCGCCAACTCGCCGGCGCCAAATCCATTGGCGCCAAAAGCCGCGTCGCCGCGAGCGTTTTTTGGCCCAAGCACACCTCGACTTTGCCGAGCGGGGTGCCCGCGATCACCGGCGCTTTGATCGCCGCTGGTTGGTCGGACACAACCCGTAGATGCTCGAGATCCCGGATCCTCACCGTGACCCAGAGATCGCTTGCCAAGACGGGTGTGACCTGGGCCGTCTCGCAATTTGTCACCCGCACCGCAGGCGCGACCGCATCGCCCTTGGACAACACCCGAAATCTTCGCACGTTTGTGAAACCTTCCTCGAGAAGTTCCTGCGCCCTCTCAAAGCGGCCGCTCCTCTCTTTGCAGCCCATGACCACTGCGATTAGGCGGATGCCGCCTCTTTCGGCCGTCGCTGTCACACAATATCCCGCGGCCCCCGTGAAGCCCGTCTTGAGCCCGTCGCATCCGTTCATTCGCCATAACAGTCTATTCGTATTGCGCCTGTCGGCGCCGTCGGGCCTGAGTTGATGGTTCTGCAAACTGGTCCACTCTCGAATGATCGGATGAAGCACGCACCACTGAGCCAAAATCGCCATGTCCCGCGCGGTACTCTGATCCGGCTTTCCGCCGTTTCCTGGCGAGAGCCCATGGACACTGTGAAACTCCGTGTCGATCATGCCGAGTTCTCGGGCGCGGCCGTTCATTCTGCCGACCAACGCATCTTCACTTCCCCACAAAGCTTCGGCCACCGCAATGGCCGCGTCGTTCGCCGAAACAACCGCGAGCGCCGCCATCAGATGGCTCAGCGGCCACACTTCCCCGGCCGAAACATACACCCGGGCGCCGCCAACCGTCTCGACGTTGCGCGTAATCGTGACCGGCGTGTCGAGCGTCCACTTGCCGTCGCGCATCCCTTCCGCCACCAATAGCAGAGGCATCATCTTCACCATGCTGGCAGGCGGACGACGCAAATCCGCATTGTGCTCCGACACGATGAGGCCGGTTTGAGCTTCGATACAGATCGAGCTAATCGGATAGTCGGCGCGGGCAATTGTCGCAGCGAAAAGCAACGCAATGAAGCCGCCTGAAAAAATAGAACCCAGCAATAAAGTCACTCGCATCCGCCCGTGCCGCATCCTGTTCAGTGGTTCGTGGTCGCGCCCCGGCCCGTGTCCGGGGCCAAAATAATGTCCGTGAGTTCCTCGATGGCAAACGGTTTCCGGAGGGTGCGCACGGCGCCTTTGCTGATGCACTTTTCCGGGACCGCACCCGTCATGGCGCACACGGGGATGTCCCGTGTGGTTGGCTCGGCCTTGAACCAAGCCAGCGCCGCCGCATCGACATGCTCCGGCCCGTCCGCATCGAAGAGAATCATGTCCGGTGTTGTACCCTGTGCAAGTTCTCGTGCCTGCGCCGGGCTATTGCCCGAGACGCATTCAACGCGCCTGAGACGCAGCGCCGTCTCAATCCATTCGGCGAAATCGACGTCAGGACTCAGTAAAATAACGCGGGCAAGGGGCCCTATTGTCCGCTCACGCGGCCCAACAGGCTCACCCGATTCCGCAACGATTTCCCCGAAAACAAGTTCCCGAATTGCGCCGAGGAGTTCGCGCGGGCCGAAAGGCTTGGTTATCACCCGAATAGAACCAGCTGCGGGATCTGGATCGGCGAACTCAGCTCGGCTGTTTTGCGTGAGCAGCGCGACGGGTACGGCCTCGCCTCCCGCGCTTCTCCGAAGTTGAGACACGGTGCGCGTGCCAGATAGATCAGGCAAAGATTCGTCAATCAGTATGATGTCCGGACGACTCTCCTTCGCTTCACGGAGACACTCGTGCCCGCTGCCCGCCTGTCTGACGCGGCAGCCCGCCTCGCTCAAGAGTGATGCGACGGGTTCGCGGAGCCCCGCATCTTCGGCCACAAGCACGACGTCCAGACCCGCTATGCCCCGGCGATCCTCCGGCGTCAATTCCTGTTTGAATAATGCGTCGGGAAACACCAGCGTAAACGAGCTGCCCTTGTCAATCGCGCTCTCGAGTTCGATGGTCCCGCCGTGCGCCTCGACAAGGCTCTTGGCGATCGACAGACCGATGCCTGCCCCGCTGTACCGTCGGGCTTGCGAGCCGTCAACCTGAAAAAACTTGTCAAACACGCGCTCCTGAAACGC
>DUZM01000246.1 GCA_013349485.1 Candidatus Hydrogenedentota bacterium
CCGCGGCGACTCTTGCCTGCGCCTCGTGCGCCTCGAGACGTACGAGGATGTCGCCTTTCTTGACCGCATCGCCTTCCTGGACGAGGACTTCGCTTACGCGGCCACCCGTGCGCGACCCGGCACGAACGGTTACGCCCTCGATTTGCCCGGACACCGAGAGATGGCGGCCGAATCCGTTGTTGCAAGCGGCAATGCACGTCAATAGACCCAGCGCGACGACTCGTTTCATTCGCTAGTACCTCGTTGCATAAGGCCGTGGAAAAAGATGGAAACAATTGTATCCACAATCTCGTCGGAGTGCATCGGCGTGACCTCCTTGGCGCCGAAGACCTCCTGCGTCAGACTGAATACCATGAACATGCCCAGCAGGCACCGCGCCGCTATCACAGGGCCCGCTCTTTTGACGAATCCGAGGGCCATACCCGCCTCGAGAATGTCCGCCAGTTCAATGTTCACCTTGGGTAGAATCTCCTCCTGGTAGAGCTTCTTCAGTCCGGGAAGATGGTTCACCTCGGCCATCACGAGCGGAAACACTTTGCTGAACCGGGGGGACATGAGTATATCGAGGAGTTCCTTGCCCAAATGCTTGGCCAACCCTTCGAGATCGAGTGCTTGGTCGAGTGGTACCTGGGGCAGCAGCTCCAGAACTTCGTCGAGACGCGCCCGAACCATGGCCAGAAAAAGCTCGTCCTTGCTCGGAAAGTACAGATATATCGTCCCCTTCGATATCCCCGCCTCGGCAGCGATTTCATCCATCGTGGCCGCACCAAACCCTTTTTGCGAAAAGACTTCCAACGCGGCGTCCATCACTTGTTTAGGCCGTTGCTTGGGCCGACGTCGCCATTTCGGGGTCGATGCCGACATAACACCTCCGAAATAAAAAACTGACTGGACAGTTAGTAATTTACCACCCCCCTCTTGGCCCTGTCAAGCGCCGGGGGTCCTTTGCGGCTTTGCGGCCCCGCGGGAACGATCAGTTGGCCTCACACAAAGACACTGAGACACAGAAAACGTTAAGAAAACTGGCGACTGCCGGCCCCAAGAGGCACTCGAAACACCAAAGAATTTGTGGCTCTTGTGCCCTTTGTGGCCAATTGGATTCTGAAGGGCTTTGTTGAAACACCTTCATGCGCTTCATGTCCTTCATGGTGAGAAATCCGGAAAACAGACCATGAAGAGCATGAAGGACACGAAGAAATGAAAGATGCCTTGAAGACCTTTGGTTCGTAAACGCCTGCACGCGCTTCTTCGCCTTTACGGTACAATATAGGACACCATTAACCCAGATAATGCAGTTGCGTTCTCATAGGTATCGTTAATTGTCATAACCTCTTGATATTTGGCAAGATCCAACTGCATTGCAGTTGAAATATGCTCACTTTCTTGTGCGCTGTGGTTTTGCTCTTTGTTTTTCTCCTTTCCGGAGTTACGCCACAAAAGCGGTCGCTATTGCATTATCTGGGATTAAGCGCATGAAGGGCACGAAGGAATGAGAATGGGAGGGGGGACATGCGACGGGGATTTCTGGGGGGTGTTCCCGTAATTCTTGCGGCAGTGAATGCGTTCGGCGCGGCATGGTACGTCGATAAGGGCAACGACGCGGGGCCGTGGGACGGCACGTCCTGGGCCAAGGCGTATCAGACTATCCAGGAAGGCATCGACGCCGCGGAAGCCGACTACCTCGCTAACGGCGGAACGTCTGAGGTATGGGTCGTGGAAGGCGTCGCCGCGGCGTAGCGAAGCGCGGCAAGGGGTGCAATTTGATGAAGAAACGTGCACAATGTCGATAATTCGGTTTTTTCTGGAGCAACGTGGCGCATGAAGGTTCAAGAAGTTGTCAAAATGCTGGAAAAGGACGGATGGTATCTTCACGCAACACGGGGGAGTCACCGCCAGTTCAAGCATCCGACGAAGCTTGGAAGGGTCACAGTGCCAGGCAAGATGTCAGACGACTTGGCGCCGGGAACGCTTAACAGCATTTTCAAACAGGCGCAACTAGCAGGGAGATAGATGATGCAGTACGGAATAGTCATTGAGAAAGCCGAAGCCAACTACTCTGCCTATGTGCCTGACCTGCCCGGTTGTGCGGCTACAGGCGACACGGTCGAGGAAGTCGAGCAAAACATCCGCGAGGCGATTCGTTTTCATATCGACGGCCTCCGAGAAGACGGCCTGCCAATACCAGACCCTTCGGCCATCTGCGAGTTGGTCGAAATATAACCCAGAAAACAAGAAATCCGGGCGGAATAACGCAAACGGCTTCAGACGCAATGCTTTCGCAAACCGCCCCAACCACAAAATGGGGAGGGCCGATCACTGGCCACAAGACGCGCTAGAAACACAAAAAAGGTTTGTGGCTCTTGCGCCTTTTGTGGCCGATCATGGCGTTTTGAGGGTTTTGTGCTCCGAACACCTTCATGCTCTTCATGGCCTTCATGGTGAGAAATCCGGAAAACGCGCCATGAAGAGCATGAAGGACACGAAGAAACGAAAGATGCCTTGAAGACCTTTGGTTCCGCAAACGCCTTCACGTGCTTCTTAGCCTTTATGGTACAATATAAAAGACCCTTTAGCGCATGTAGAGAAGAAATGACAATGGGAGGAATGGTTCATGCGACGGTGCGTATTGGGAGGCGTCGCTGCAATGCTTGCGGCGGCGAATGCGTTTGGCGCGGTGTGGTATGTCGACAAGGGCAACACCGAGGGGCCGTGGGACGGCATGGAGTGGGCCAAGGCCTATCAAACTATCCAGGAAGGTGTCGACGCTGCGGAAGCAGACTATCTCGCGAATGGCGGAACGTGCGAGGTATGGGTCGCGGAAGGGGTCTATGGCGAGGCGCGCTCGAGCGACCCGCACGGAACGGGCAACACCGGCTCGGTGATGATGGCCGAGAACGTCCACCTCTACGGCGGCTTCGTCGGCACAGAAACTGCCCGCGAGCAGCGGAACTGGCAAACCCATGTCACCACTATCGACGGCTCGACAGCCCGCGACGGCTCAGCCGCATACCACGTCATAGTCGGCGCCAACAACGTCACACTCGACGGGTTCACGATCACCGGCGGCAACGCCAACGGCGGCGGCGCGCTAACCACAAATTACGCCGGCGGGATGTACAACTCGAGTTCTTCGCCGACGTTGACCAACTGCACGTTCTTGAGCAACTCGGCCTCGCACGGCGGCGGCGGGATGTGGAACTTCTCCTCCTCGTCGTCGCCGACAGTGACCAACTGCACGTTTTCAGGCAACTCGGCGGATTACGGCGGCGGGATGTACAACGACTGGGAGGCGTCACCGACGTTGACCAACTGCACGTTTTCGGCCAACTCGGCTGGCGCCTCCGGCGGCGGGATGCGCAACTACCGCTCCTCGTCGCCGACGTTGACGAACTGCACGTTCTCGAACAACTCGGCCTCGCAGGGCGGCGGGATGTGGAACGATTCCTCGTCGGCGACGTTGACCAACTGTACGTTCTCGGCCAACTCGGCCGGCGCCTCCGGCGGCGGGATGTACAACACGGACTCGTCGCCGACGGTGATCAACTGCACGTTCTCGGCCAACTCGGCCTCGAGCTTTGGCGGCGGGATGTGCAACGGCTACTCCTCGTCGCTGACGTTGACCAACTGTACATTTTCGAGCAATTCGGCCGGCGACTCCGGCGGCGGGATGTACAACTACGACTCCTCGTCGCCGACGTTGACCAACTGCACGTTTTCGGCCAACTCGGCCTCGAGCTACGGCGGCGGGATGTGCAACCGCTGGGGATCGTCGCTGACGTTGACCAACTGCACGTTCTCGAACAACTCGGCCGATCGCGGCGGCGGTGGGATGCACAACGAGTCCTCGTCGCCGACATTGACCAACTGCATTCTCGCGGGGGACTCGCCGGACGAGATGTCCAATTCATCGAGCGCCCCGGTTGTCACGTACTCGTGCGTCGAGGGGGGGTATCCGGGAGAACGTAATATCGCCGCCCTGGCCCTGTTCGTTGACGCGTCGAGCGGGGACTTGCGGCTCCGGGCCGGGTCGCCGTGCATTGACTCGGGAACCTCGATAGGCGCGCCGGCGACGGACATCCGGGACGTAGCTCGGCCGCAGGGCGCGGGCGTAGACATGGGCGCTTACGAAATGCTGGCCGCCGAATTCCCGGCGGACACTGACGGCGACGGGTTGCCCGATGCGGAGGAAGCGGCACAAGGCTGCGATCCCGATACGGCGGACGCGGCGCTGTTTGCGACCATTGACTACCCGAGCGCCGGGGCGTCGTTCCGCACCGCGCCGATTATGTTGAGTGGGCGCATTTCGAGCGCTTACGTAGACCTGGTGGTCATCAGTACGGACGGTGGGGCGCTATATTACAAGGTTGCGAGTATTGAGGGGCTGACCTGGAGCTACTCGTGGTCGCCGTCTTCGGCGGGGGCATACACGCTTCAACTCAGGGCATCGAACGTATTCGGCGGCTATACAGACTCGCAGCCGATCACGATGTATTACCGTCCTGAACATCCCGTGGCCGTGATTACGTCCCCGGTAACAGCCGAGCATCTTCAGGGGTCGATGGATATCACGGGTACTGGGGCCGAGACGCCGGAATTCGGGTTCAGCGATTACGAGGTCTCGTATCGTGCGGGTGCGGACGCGACAGGCGATACAGGCTGGACAACCCTGACGACCTCGAGCGCGCAGGTGAACGAGGGTGTGTTGTACAGCGGCTGGGACGTGTCGGGTCTGGCGGAGGGACCGTACGCAATACGGTTGCGTGTGACGGACGCCTCGGGGTATGTGGTTTCGGCGACGCATGTGGTTGTCGAGGTGGACCACGACATCGAGCCGCCTGCTGCGGCGTCGGCATTGGCTATCGAAGGCGGCGTATTCCCGGCTGCGGTGGCGAATGGCCACACAGTACATGTCAGCGGGAACGCCGAGCCGGACACGTTTGTGGAAAGCGCCGTGGTGGTCAACCAAAGCGGCGTTACGATCAAGGACGTGACCGACGACATCACGTTGCACTTCAGCGGTTCGGTTCGCGGGACGTTCACGCTGCCGGATTCGGTCACCGCGACGTCGGTTGCTTTGCGGTCGATTGTCCGCGACGCGGTCGGGAATGTCTCGGACTATGCGCAGTCCAACGCGCTCGAGGTGGACAACGCCGGGCCGGTGGTGACGATAGGGTTTCCGCTCGCGGACGCAATTCTACCACTGGACCTGATAGTCGTGTCCGGGGTGGCCGAGGACGTCGGCGGCGCCCGGGTGCAGAACGTCGAATTCAGCCTTGATGGGGCTGCGTGGTCCGAGGCGAACGGCGCAGACACGTGGGCATATGACTGGGTGCCCACGACGGA
>DUZM01000244.1 GCA_013349485.1 Candidatus Hydrogenedentota bacterium
CAGGAAAGACAAAAGTTAGTGCCATTCGGGACAGACCCCCTATTTCCCGGTCCTCGGTCAGTCCAGGTGACCCAACTGCATCCATCGCGTGCAACCAACATGGGTGAACGCCCCTTCATACATGCTGGCAACACCAAACGGCAGTATGCCGGATGTTTCGCCTCGCAGTTGTTCCCTACCATCAGTGTAGCGCGGGCCGCCCGAGCCGTCAATGCAGGTCGTCCTCGTGTTTGACCGAAGATAGTTGGGCAATTGGCTGAATATACACTTCACCCAGATCGACGACTCGCTCGGGTAGACCCTCGCAATCGCCTTCGACGCTTGGCAACTTCTCCGAGTTGAAGTGTAGGATCGTGGGTTCGTATCCCTCCTTTTCCAGTGCGACAGCGAACGGGCCCTCGCCGAGCACCGTGTCAGTGCCGGTGAGGAAGCGCACCGTCTCGGCGGGGCCCGGGGACTCTCCCCACCAATACTCGAAGCGCACGTCGATGTTTCCATCAGAGTCGGTTTCGCAGAGGTCGATTTCCTGGCTGGCCGGGATACCGTAAGGCGCGTCTTCCGAAATGCCAAAATCGATGAACGTTACCGTCGCACCCTCTACAGGTTCACCGGTTTCCAGATCGCGCACGTCCCCCGTTATCTTGAAGACGATAATGCCATCCACATGCCCGCACCCTGCTAACACCGCGAGCATGCATGCTAGCAACAAAGATTTCGCCTCCATCCGTCACCTCCATTGGCATCATCTCCCGTACCATCCCTAAGGCCTTGAGAACCCTTCCGTTCCGAAGGCCAGGGGCGGCTGACGGGCAGGCCCTGATTCCGGCTTGCACTACGCCTCGCTGGCTGCTTCCGGCGCAACGGCCTACGTGCCCTTTTCTCGCAAGAATTCGATGTTGCATCGTAGAGGCATATTTATGGCCCCGCCCTCCGCGTCCACGTGGAAGTCCGTACACGGCCCGAGCCAGATGTCGAGCTTGACGCCAAGCCAGAAATCAAGTTCATACGACTCGGCCTTTCTCGGCCTACTAATCGCCCTGATTCGTTTCATGGTTTCCGTTAACCTTTCCGTACTGAAGATCAGGCACCTGGCCGCGCCTCCTTACATGCTGGCAACGCCAAACGCCAAAATGCCGAATGCTTGCCTCACGGTTGCTTCCCGACGCGTCCTACGCGATTCACGGCAATGCGAACTGCAGCAAAAGCAACGGTGCAACCGCTTTCCGACTGACCTCGAGTAAACAAGACTTCTCTGAAACGGGTGCCAAATCGACCGTGCCCAAGTCAATGTCGCACACACCGTTCGACGGATTAAGGCCCGTGAAACGGAGCACCTTACTCTCGTACCCGTCTTTTGATAGCTCGATGTCGACGCTATCCGGTGAAGCACCGCGCCCAATGCCGAGGAAAAACTCGACTGGCGTCATCAACCCGCCGAACCAATACTCCAAGGAGACATCGATCTGGCCCGAAGCATCGCTCTCCCCCATCTCGAAAGGGAGATAGCCATCGGAGTTTGCGCTCGTGTCATTGAGAACTACCTTCACCCCTTCCAGTGGCGTGCCCGTGCGTTCGTCAAAGACCTCTCCTGTTGCCCGGAACTCAATCATCCCGTCCGCGGCCACTAAACAGCCGCCCAGGACTAGCGGAAAGATCGCTGTGATGAAGACGCTTCTTGCTCTCATACATTCCTCCCGCGCTCTGTCACTGCGCGGTGGCCTGCGCGCCTGCTGCGACCCGAAGGCTCAGGATCTTAACCTTATTCACGGTAATACCATCTGAGGAAGAAGCGATTGGGCAACAGCCTTTCGGCCGGTCTCAAGAAGTGAAGAGATCTCCGACACGGGTTCCAAACGGATCGTATTGAAGTCGATGTATATCGCGCCATACAGACCACGGACGTTCACGCTTTCTGTGCTGGTGCAGGTACTACCCACGAAATGAAACTCCTGGCTCTCATATCCCTCTTTGGAGACCACTAGGTCAAACGTCTTGACCGGGCCCCCGGTAAGTATATCCTCAAAGGTTATGTAAGCGCCGAATCCGTAATAGTGCCGAATGGAAATCCGACCTCTGCTGTTACTTCCCCCAATCTGCTCTTCCACTGGCGGTACCGCCGGCTGCCCGACGAAACCTGTGTCGACATATGTGACTATCGCGCCTTCCACCGGTTCGCCGGATGTCCCATCCACCACCTCGCCCGTCACTACTAACGTGCCAGCAAGATAGACGTCCATGCCGATGAGCCCGGCGACGGGAACGTTAGGACATCCACATAACGTAAGGACGACACAGAAGACTAACACGCCTCGCGCATTCATTTGGTTTGTCTCCCACTGCAGCCACTAGAGATGGTCTCGAAGATTGGCAGCCTCCCTGCAGCAAACGAACGCCGGATACGGCCCGACAAAGAGAGGACGGAAAGACGTCCCCTGTCAACATTCACCCCAACAATATTACCGTTGACGGTGCAAAATGTTACCGGCATCACGACTCGAGCGTCGTTCCCTTGAGGTGGCAAGCGCGACGCATGCAACCAACCCGGGGAACCGCGATGGGCCACGCGCAGGCCGCCCTCTAACATACTGGCAACGCGGAACGGCAGAATGCCGAAAGTTCGCTTCGCCTGAGGCCCGAAGACGTGCTCACCCTAAGCACCCGCACGTCACTATAAGGCCTGTTCCTTACTCCTGTTTCCCGGTACCGTCAAGGCTTTTCTTACCGTCCTGATAGCTCTCCACGCGCCACCTAGCCATACGCCCTGTATGCCCCACCACCCCGAATTCCCCCTTTACATTTCCCGGGACACTTCCCCAACCTGATTCCCATGAAGACCAAGTGCGACATAGCTTGCCCGGGAGAAGCCCGTGCCAGCCGGGCCTAATCTGGACAACCAACACGCGGATTACACGGCCACCAAGGCCGCGCGGGACAAGTCAAGGCACCTCTACAACGGCATCCGTTACTGGTCCGATTATGCTGCAAGAGACCCTCAGATCCGGCCTAGAGCGAAGTCGGTCGCTATGCGGCAGGCGCCCCGCTCCTTCCCATGCGCCCCTCGAATTGAATTTGCAGCAGCGCCTGGGGCGTGGTATACTTACGAGTTCTGCTTGGGGATTGCTCGGTAAGGCAAGAGTTCCCAGTGAGTTACGGGCGCTCATGCAGCCTTTCCAACTCCGGGGGAATGGCTAACATGTTTTGTGGCGTGGACTTCGGCACGACGAACTCCAGCGTCGCGGTTTCGAACGGGGAACGGGTTCGGATCCTCGAAATTGATCCCGCTAACGACAATCCGACCTTGCTGCCGTCGCTGCTCTATATCGCACGCAACGGCGAACGCATAGTCGGTCGAGCGGCGGCCGACGTCTATATTGAGCGCAATGTGAACCGCGAGATCGAACTCAAACAGGTCGACCTCGGCATCTCGATCGAGAGTTATGTGGCCGCCGAGCCGGACAAATCCAGGGACTACCGGCCGGCCGAGACGGACGACGACGCCCCCCGCGAGGCCGTGCGCGCCCGCGCCATGATCGACCCAAATGAGCCGGGGCGCCTGTTCCAGTCCCTGAAAAGCTCGTTGCGTCATCGAACCTTCCACGGCACCGAAGCGTTCGGCGAACATTACCAGGTCGAAGAACTGACGGCAATGATCCTTCGTCGCGCAAAGGAGGCGGCGGACGCCGTGGCCGGCAAGCCGGTGGACACGGCGGTCTTTGGCCGTCCCGTGCGGTTCTCGGAGGATGCCGAAGAGGACGCCGTGGCCGAGCGACGCCTGCGCGTGGCGGCGCAAATTGCCGGATTTAAGGACGTGGTCTTCTTCTACGAACCCGTGGCGGCCTGCGTCGAGTATGCCATCGGGGCGGAGCGCAGGCAACGACTCATGGTCGTAGACATCGGCGGCGGAACGTGTGACGTATGCGTGATGGAATTCGGCGGCGCGCACGGCCCCGCCGCCCGGCTGGCAGAGAGTCGCATCTTGGGCGTGGCCGGCGTCCCTGTGGCCGGCGATGCGATCGACAAAGAGATCATACGCGCCAAGCTGTTCCCCTGTTTTGGAAGCCGATCCCGCTACGGCCCCTCGATGCTTCCGCTGCCGCAGTTTCTCTTCAATACCATCGCGGACTGGCAAAACCTCTATAGACTCAACACGGAGGAGAATATCAACTGGCTAATTGCCTCCGAGATGAGTTCCGATCAGCCCCGGGCCGTTCGCGCCTTGCGGTGTTTGATTCGGAACAATTACGGCTACCCGGTGGCCCGCGAAGTCGAACTCGCCAAGAAACGGTTGTCTACCCAGTTGGAGACCGATATCGAGATCCGCCACAAGGACATCCAGATCGGCGAGCGCCTCGAGCGGGCCGAGTTCGCCCACATCATCGAGCATATGCTCGAGCGCATGCTGGCATCCATCGAGGAAGCCGAAAAAACGGCGCAGACGCAACCGCAAGAGATAGACTACGTACTCACCACCGGCGGCACCTGCCTGATCCCTGCCGTCCGCGAAATGCTCGACGCTCGCTACGGTTCAGCCAGGCTCCTCCAGCGAGAGACCTTCACCAGCGTCGCCACGGGACTGGCCATCGTGGCTCGTTACGTATGAGTCCCCAATGGACGCGGTTGCTTGTCAACGTAAGTCAGTGGTTGGCATCATCCACGCCTCGCCGCGCGCTTCCCTCGGCCGATCGCGGCGGGTCTATCAGATATTTCTCTGCCTCGGCTAGGACCTCTTCCATCGTCTCGATGTACAGACGGGTAATAGACGCTTCGCTCTTGCCCGATTGGCGGTACTCCTCGAGTACGGCCAGAAAACGTGCCGTCTCGCCCTGGGCGCGATTGACTTTCGCTTTGCTAAGCGCCGTGGCCTCGCTGATCTCTTTCTGAGCGGCGCCGCGGGCACGGTGGATGGTTTCACTCTGGTCCCCTCGGGCCTCGTTGACGATTCGGTCCCGGTCCTCGAGCGCACTGGCGACGTCCTTGAAGGCTTCGCTGACCGCGGCGGGGGGATATACCGAGGCGAAGTTGGCCGAGATAATCTCGATGCCGACCTCCCAAGCGCGCAGTTTCTCCTGACACTGACGTTTCACTTGGGCAAGCACAAGGTGTTTGCCTGAGGTCAGCAGGTCGTCCACGTGCGTGCACACCGCGGTGTCGGTCAGCGCCTGCTCGGCGGCGCACTTGACGAGCATCTCGGGGCGGCGGCAACAGAAAACGTACTGTCGGGGATCGCCTATCCGA
>DUZM01000215.1 GCA_013349485.1 Candidatus Hydrogenedentota bacterium
CACACTCCGGCCCGCGGCATCTAATCAGGCGGAGCAACATCCACAGGCAGAAGACAAAGCCGATTACGCCTGTTTCGGCGAAAATCTCGAGCGGTTCGGAGTGGGCGTTGCGAACGTGAAGCTCGTTGTGCCGGTGTTGCTCGCCGCCGGGGGCGCGCAGGGCTTCGCCCAGATATCGCGGGCTCCAATAGGGATAGTTGCCGGGGCCGATGCCGAACCACGGCACGTCGCGAACCATGCGGAGCGTGCCGTTCCATATCCAGAGCCGGATGCGGCCCCCTTCGTCCTGTTCGGCGGCGGTGTTTCGGATCCGGCTCGTCGTCGCGTCGGGGACCAATAGGGCCGTTGCAGCGACAAGAGCGATTGTCACGGAGCACAGCAGCGCCGTCGGACGGAATCGTAGGTTGCGGTACGGCACAGCGACAATCAATCCTAGCACGGCCGCGAGCCAGGCCGATCGGCTTCCGGAAAGGAGCAGGGCCGGGGTCAGAATGGCCATGGCTAACAGAGCGCAGCGCGGGCCGGGGCGACGCCTCAAAACGCGGTTTGCGCAGAGCGGAATCGCCATGGCACTGTAACCGCCCAGAAGGTCTTGGTTGCCAAAAACCGAGTACGCGCGCTGCGTATAGCCCGGAAACGTCGGGAACAGGAAGGAGATCGCGTTTGCGAACTGAAGCAACCCGAGACCCGCCGCGAGCACCGCCGAAAACAGCCAGGCGTTGACGAGCCGCCTGCGCCACACCCGCTGGCGTAACAAGTCACAGAGGAAAGCTGCAGCAACCAACAGCGCGCACCACCGCGTTATCTCCGTGACAACGTCGGCGGGCACTTTCGCAGGGAAAAGAACAAGATGGAACAATCCGGAAACGACCACCAAAACCCACAGGGGCAGAAACGCGCGATATCCGCCCCACGAAAACCGCCCGCGCACCATGCTCGACGCGGCGCAGAAACAGAGACAGACCCAAAGCACCGCCTCTTTCGCAAGCAAAAACGACGTCAGGCGGAAGGAATACACCACGGGGCAGCAAATCAACGCCGCACAAAGGAAAACGCCCCGCCATGCGTCGGCGCGGGGTGTCTGCGTTGTGTCGGCATCATCGTTGGCAATAGTCATGGGTTGGCACGCGAGCGCAAGAATGAAAAATGATTATTCCTTTTTCCCGGATCCCTTGCCCTTGCCGGCCTTGTCTCCCTTACCTAGCCTGTCTCCTTTGCCTTCCCGTCCCGGAGCTTCCTTTCCGGCTCCCTTGTCGTTCTTCTCTTCCTTGGAGCCTTCGTAACGATGCCAGACGGTTGTGCGGCCAATGAGCGAGATGCCGACGTAGCCCCGAACATGCAGGGTCTTCGGGTTTCTGAGGGTCATCTTACACTTATACGTCTTGCCGTTTTCGGGGTCGTAGATAGTCCCTTTCGACCAGGTGTTTTTGCCCTCGTACTCGAAACCGTTGAGGAGGCCGAGGCCGAGAATCGGACGCTCGCGCTTGGACTGGTCCGGGTTCTCGCGGTCGCGCTTCTCCTTGCCCGCTTCATGGTCCTCGGCAGGATACTTGGGTTCCTTGAGCCAGGTGATCTTGCCGTAATACCGGTCGCGCGCCTTTGTGATCTCCACGCGGGACTTGCCGCCCCCCGTCACCCAGGTCCCCACGATGGCGTCGGCCTCCTCGCCCCCTTGTGCGAGCGGTTGCAGGGCCAGCCCCGCCAAAGCCACAAACAAAAGCGTTCGCATGTACATACTCGTTCCTCCGTTTTGGGCTGTGCATATTATGATCTGCCCTGCCGCGCCTCGTCAACACTAATGTCATGAAAACGTAGCGGCTTTGCTCTATATTGTAGAAGGAGGTCGTCGAGTATGCTTGTCAGACGTGACGTCTCGGATAGGCGCCTAATCCGCCAGGTGCTGGCCGGGCGGCGGGAATCGTTCGGCGTCTTGGTCGAACGGTACCTGCATGTTGTCCATGCGCTTGCCTACGCACAGACAGGCAACCACGCCGATGCGGAGGACGTTGTGCAGGAAACGTTCATCAAGGCCTTCCAATCCCTCAGCTCTTTACGCGACACAGGACGTTTCCCGGCATGGCTTACGACCATAGCACGCCGCATCTGCTACGGATTGCAGCGCCGGGCGCAACAGCAACTCGAACTCCAACAGAAAGCCCTATCTCGCGATTGGGTGTAGCCGCCGGACCTAGAGATGCGCGAAACGGCCGAAGTTGTGCGCCGGCAACTTGATCGACTCGATTCGGGTCAGTGCGAGATTCTCATGTTGCGCTACTACGCAGGCAAGCGTGTGCGGGAGGCAGCGGCCATCCTCGAGATCAAGCCCGACGCTGCCGCCAAAAGGCTTCAGCGCGCCAGAGAAGCGTTGGGCGCGAACCTAATGGACGCCCTCGGCCGAACCCGCGAGGGCGAGGAGAGAACGGCAGCGTGCGTGTCGAAGATCACGGGGATCATCGCTATTACGCCTGCGCCGTTGGAGAGTGCGGCCACGGTCGGTTCGGCGGCTGGCGTAGCCTCGGCTTTGGGCGGACTACTCGTTATGAAGAAAACCGTTGCTTGCACTGCGGTGCTCATTGCGTTGTTCATCGGCCTGCGGTCGGCAACGCCGAATCCGGGAGAGGAAGTCCGTTTGGCGGAGCCCCGGAATCTCCGCGTCGAAGACGCTGTCGCTTCTCGCGGGGAGGCCGAGCCTGAGCGCCAAGAGACGACAAAGGATGAGGAAACGGAGGTCGTCCAAGCCGCGCAAAGCGATATGGCATCATCCCCATTCTCTGAGGACGAGAAACCCGGCGGCGGCATCATCACCGGACGCGTCTACGACGCGGACACTGGCGAAGGCATCCCTCATGCCATTGTCTACGCCAGAAATGCTGCTGCCCACGAAGGGAAGTCAAGCGCTGACCCTGACGGCCATTACCGTATTGCAGGCTTGGCCGAGACGGAATACACCGTCCGAGTGGACTCCGCCGAAGGATACCGAATTCGACGAATAGCTGAAGACCCGACACTGCGGGTCGCGGTTGGCTTTAACTCGGTGAGTGAGGGCATCGATTTCGCCTTATCAAAGGGCATAAGCATCCGCGGCAGAGTCGTCGATCTGCACGGCCGCCCGATTGCCGACGCGTGTGTGCGTGCGTGGACCTGCGACAACCGGCACTGGGCTGTTTCCGTCTACCTACGAAATTAGACGCCTCGTCCTGGCCGGCGAGAACTGGGTGCGGGAGCTTAATGATGCGCAACTAGTGGAAGTGGGGCTTGGGGAAACGATTAGGGGGGTGGTCATCGTTTACGACGCGCAAGACGGCTACGACATCACGGGGCGTGTTACGAACATAAGAGGCCAACCCGTGGAAAGGGCGTCAGTCCGGGCGCGTAGCGATCTGCACGTCTACACAAACGCAGAAGGCGTCTATCTAATCAAGAGTTGGCAGGAAGAAAACTACAGGCTCTCTGTTTGGCATAGGGACTACACAACGGTTACACGTGACGGCATCGTGGATCGAGACCAACCTGTCGACTTCGTCCTCAAAGAACGCGGCGCGATAGCCGGGCAAGTCATCGACAACCGCACCGGGCATCCCGTCTCCAATTTCGAGATCCGGGAACACACGCGCCGCGCATCCCGCTTCCGTGACGCCGAGTTTGTGCGCGTGCACGATCCCGAGGGCCCATTTCACCTGTCGAACGTCGAGACAGGGGAACGCATGCTGCTCGTGCGTGCCGCGGGATACGCACCGCAATGGTCACAGAAGCTCACGGTTCGTGTCGGCGAGACTACCGAAGGCGTTGTCTTGAAACTCGAATCGGGCGCAGTCGTCGAAGGCATCATGCTCGATCCCGAGGGCAACCCGGTCAAGGACGCGCGACCTTTCCTTGATAGCTTTCCCGCTACGCAGATGGTGATAGAGGAGTATGCGAAAGCCGTTACAGGCGGTGACGGCACATTTCGTGTCGAGTCGGCGCCGATGAGTGCCGAGGCAATCTACGCCTATCACTTCAGATACGCGCCTGCGAGCGCGCCGGTCCAGCCTTTGCCAAATGTCGTGAATCGAGTGGAACTCCGGTTTGGGGAGGGTGCTGTTCTCGAGGGATTCGTCCATGCCGAGGGCGCGCCCGTCGTTGGGGAAAACGTGACCATTAGCGACGTATCCCCGGCTGTATATCAGGATCGCACCCGCGACGATGGCAGATATCAGATCAAAGCCCTGCCCGCCGGGGAAGTCAGCGTGGTTGTGAGTACTTCCTTCGGAACGGAGCTGCCGAATTGGTTCGGATGGAAGCAGATCCGAACGGCGGACCTCGAGGAAGGCGAGGTCACGGAACTGGATTTCGATTTTGATCCGTGGGAGACCCGGGTCGAAGGACGCGTTACAGTAAACGGGGAAGTCCTCAATCCGACACGGGTTATAGTCATGCTTCAGTACGAGGATGTCGAGAACGGCGCCGGCACGTTTAACACGATGCCCGACGAACACGGCCATTTCACGCTCAATGGCGCACGTCCTGGCCCTGCCGTCATGCAGGTTTGGGCTCTCGATCTCCAACACGCCACAACTAGCGGCAGACCTAGTTTCTCATCCCGGCCAATCGAAATCCTGGAGGACAATAGCGAATACGCTCGATTTCGACACGGAAATCCCGCAAGCCGAATACGTGGTTTGCCAGCCTTTATCATCGCGCGATCAAGTTCGCGGCGATGCGGCCGGACTCGTAGATGGTGGGCAGGCCGCTGTCGTGATGCGTGCCCCCCCAACGAGGTAGCAGTTCGCCAGTTCCTCGAAACGGTTTCGCGGCCTGAGATAAAGCATTTGAACGAGCGTGTGAGCGAGATTGAAGGTTGCGCCGAGATAAATGCCGGTTTGCTCTGAGTCGGCGGGCGTGATAGCAAGTTCCGCCTCGATATGCTCCCCCGCCAGCGGCGCGACGTTTGGCTTGTCGTCACGGCCTATGCTAAGATCGCTTTGTGCAGTTCGGGGCGTAGCGCAGTCCGGTTTAGCGCACCTGCTTTGGGAGCAGGGGGTCGCCGGTTCGAATCCGGCCGCCCCGACCATATAAGCTCTTTTAGGCCAGTGGTTTGCAGAAGCGAACTACTGGCCATTCCTGTGTCTGCACAAAGGAGTGCAACGGATGGCGCAACTGAGCTTGCCCCCACTTCTGCCCCACTTTCTCAATACATCGCTGTATGCACGGCACCTTGAAACGAGGTCATTGTACCCTG
>DUZM01000218.1 GCA_013349485.1 Candidatus Hydrogenedentota bacterium
CCGGATCGATAAGGCCGGATCCGGCGGCATGTGCATTCAGGCGAACAACTTCCTGGCCGGCATGTGTATGGCTTACGGGTGGCAGGCCCGCCTCGTCAACATTGTCGCCCATGAGACCTGCGAAGTGTGGAACGATGACTACGGCAAGTGGATCTACCTGGATGGCTACCATGTCAATCACTACGTCTACGACGTCGAAACCGGCGAACCCCTCAGCGTGCTCGATATGCACCAACGGCTGCTTGACCTGCTCTATCCCGACCGGCCCATTGATTGGATGAAGGACGAATTCGGCGCTGTGCCCGAAGACGTGCAGCTACCCGTCGGGCTAGGCGTTCCCGGGCCGCGCCGCGCGCTCCACGGCGGTTTTGAACTCGCCGCTTTTGCGCGTATGCTCCCCCGGAATAACTGGTACGAAAAGCCCTTCCCGCTGCCGTTGACGCACGGCTGCACCTGGTGGCCGTGGGACGGCTACATCAACTGGTATGATGACCGCACACCGCCAAAGCGCCAGTACTCGCGCCACACCGACCGGCCCCAGGACATGTGGCCCGAGCTGAATCGGGTGCACGTCGACGCTACGTCCGCCTGGGGAACCGATCGGCTATTCCTCCGCTTCGACACCTATACACCCAACTTCAGCCACTACGAGGTGAACGTCGATGAACAAGGGTGGAAAACGACCGACAGTCGATGGTGCTGGTTGTTGCATCCCGGGAAAAATGTCCTCGAGGTCCGCGCCGTTAACAAACTCGGTGCCGCAGGAAAACCAACCGTCGTCTGCATCAACCAAGCGCCGCCGTAAGATCCACCCGGATGCGCCTTCGACGAGAATTTCAGTGCCGAAAACGCAGGGTTCTTGAATCCTCAGTGCGGGGCTCCTGTGTGCGGACTGGCCGTCGGGCGGTCGGGGGTTTTCGACTCCGAATACATTGGGCGCGTTGTACTGGCCGCGTTTGGGCGGTATAATGTATTTCAATGGGGTGACTATAGCATGATCGCACCCTTCGGCGACAAGGCGGAGGAGCGGTAAATGATTCCCAAGCGCCGCACGCCGACATCCCCGGAAGAGATTCTCGCTGCCGAGTTCTGGATGAATGCACGAGCCAGCTACGACTTGGCAACGCAGCGGATAGACGCGCAGGTAAAACGCCTAGTGGAAACGGGATAAGGGTATGGCTGAGATACGCGAATCCTATCACAAGCTCGGCGATGGTGACGAGCAGTTCGACATCGCGTTCTGGCAATCGCAAGGTGACCAAGCCATTTTCTCGGCTGCCTTGGAAATGATACAAAATTATATGATTATCAGGTACGGACATGCTGACGAGCCCAGACTTCAAAGAACTATTGAGTATTTTGGCAAAATATAGGGTGCGCTACCTCGTGGTCGGCGGCTATGCCGTGATGAGATACACCGAACCGCGCTTCACGAAAGACCTCGATCTCTGGATTTTGACCGATGAAGACAACGCGAAGGCCGTGTTCGGAGCACCCAAGGAGTTTGGAGCGCCGCTGGTGGGCTTGACCGCCCACGACTTTACTGCGAACGGCTATTTCTACCAGATGGGGAAGCCGCCATTTCGGCTGGATATAATGATGTCCATTCCCGGCGTCGAGTTCGAAACCGCATGGCAGAATCGTGAGGAAGCGGTACTGGAAGGGTTGACCATCCCGTTCATCTCGAGGAGCGATTTGATACGCGCTAAAGACGCCAGCGGAAGAGCTCAGGACTTGCTCGATGCCGAAAGCCTCCGAACGGCCGAACAAGAGCGTGACCCGCATGCTTGAAAGCGGCGGTTACGTATCCCCGTCGCAGCGCGTATGATGACGCGAGGCACTCCACATCACGATGAGTTCGTATCCGAGCCCATCACCCCGGTGGGCACTTCCTTCGCCGTGAAGCCCATGGCGGCCGGCGAACCCGGTTGCCCTGTGCGTTTCCGTTGGCGCAACGCCGAGTACGAAGTGGCGCGCGTGCTCGAGAAATGGAAGACGACCAGCGGCTGCCGGCACGGCAGCGCCGAACAGTACGTGCGCAAGCACTGGTTTCGAATCGAGACTACCGACGGAACCGAAATGCGGATATACTTTGATCGACAGCCACGCGCAACACAGCACAAGAAAAGATGGTGGATCGCCACTATTGCAAGAAAGCCGGAGAATGAATAGGAACCGGATTGCCTATTGCTTAACCGGCGCATGCAGCGTCCTTAGGCCGTTCTCGCACAGAATATTCTGCAAATGGAGCGAGATCTCGTGGATAAATGCGACTACGGTGCTCCCTGGTACCATGGTTCTCCCGATAAACTGCGCGTACTTCGCAAGGGGAGCTGGATTACACAGCTCAGGGAGATGGCCAAGGCCTTTTCCCACAAGCCGACGTTGATGTCGCTCGATGACGACTGCCGGAACGTCAAGCACAACGGACGGCAACCCGGATTTCTCTACGTGGTATCAGAACCTATCGGCACAGATGACGTGTCCTATCTTCGCGACACCGCTCAAACCCACTGGCAGACACAGCGTGATTTGCAGGTGAGACTCCTTGCTGAACTTCCCTTGGACGATCCCCCCCAACTGAGCGAGGAAGAAATCGCCGACCTGCGAAAGGAAATTCCCGAAGGCGCCACGGGCATGATCTGCACCCCCGATGACGACTGAGTGAAAGTCGCAAAGCAAGCTATGCTGGCTAACTTGTCCGGCGCGAGTTGGCGCACCGTCACGAAACATGTCCTCGCGCGGGCACTTGCGAAAAGATCGAAACAGAGGCCACAATCGATCCGACCACTAGGCCGGGGCGACGTGGAAGCCTGCGCAGTTTTCACAAATGTCGGTTGACAGGAAGGGCGGTTTGGCCTATGAGTATTGGCCTGTTGGTCGGCTCTCTTGTCAGCGGCCTGATCGGCATTCTTGCAGTCAGACTATATTCACGAGGGCGGATCAGCCGCCGCACGCTGCTGGTTGGCTTTGCCGCCGCGATTGCTTCCGGGCTGCTTTACTCCCCGATTCACGAATGTGGCCACGCCATTTTCGCGGTGTGTCTGGGGGGGCAGATACGTTCCATTGGTTGGAGCCGCGTTTATTACAGTCATCTCCCCGACGGAGTAAGGCCGTGGGCTACTGCAGGCGGCCCTTTGTTTCCGTCCGGCCTGGCCTTGGTGTTGGTTGGGGTGTGGTTCGCCATTGCCAAACGTTGTTCAGATATAGGTAGCGTACTGCTGTTAATGCCGTCGGTCATTTTCCTATTCTGCAACATGGGTACGCTCTTCGAATACTTCGAAGGAGGCGGCCATATGGCTGGATTGGCTTCGTACTATGGCATGGGACGCTATGGCGAGCTGTTTCTCTCCGCCGCCCTCGTTTCCTGCTCTCTCTTTGTCTACATGGTGATATGGCTCCGGTGTAAGAGCGTGAAGAAAACGAGAGGCGCTGCCGGGCCGCTGGATGGAATCACTTGAAGGCAGAAACCGTCCCGCACAAGATAGGCTTGGCCTCAGTGTTTCCCAAGATCGCCGATGTAGCACGTCCATGCGCCGTTTCGGCCGAAAATGGGATCCGTTCGTTCTTCGGCCAGATTGCGATCCACCCAGCTTCGGAGTTTCCCGCGTACTTCTTCGACAAGTGCCGGGCGTTCGACGGCCCGATCATGGAGTTCGAGCGGGTCCGTCTCGAGGTTAAACAGTTCGCTTGAGCCGTTTGTGTGCCAGATTAGTTTCCACGGCGGCGCCAGATAGGCCCGGTGTTCGCCGGTCTCGACGACGATCTCCTTCGGGCTCACACGTTCGCCTCGGGCCAGCGAGCGCAGATCGGCGCCGTCAAACTTCGTTGGGAGTTCCGGCATGCACAATCCTGTCGCAACGCGCTGGAATCCCGGGCGGTCTTGATGTGGGAAATACTCGAGGATCGTCGGCAGATTATCGGCATGCTGGACAAATCCCCGGACACGTTTGCCCGGATCGAGGTGTTTCACGTCGCGCACGATAAGGGGCACGCGGATCGTCGTTTCGTGGGCCGTGGCGTGGCCCCACAGCCCATGGACCCCGAGGTCCTCGCCGTGATCGCTCGTGACGATTATGGCCGTGTCGTCCAGCAAGCCGAGACGTTCCAGTTCCTGCACGACAACCCCGATGGCGTGGTCTACATAGAACACTTCGTCATCGTACAAATCGATGGTGGTACCTTCCTCGGCCGCAAGCCGCTCGCCCTCGACGCCCCATCCCGGCGCATAGGCGTATCCGTCCGGTGCCTGCCGGAATTCCGGTGGGCTGCTCCGTTGATCGAACGTCCCGCGAAACCGTTCGGGCATGTTGTACGGCGTGTGCGGGTCCCAATAATGAACAAACACAAAGGATGCTTCGTCAGCGTGTTCCTCAAGCCAAGGCAATAGACGGTAATTCACCTCTTCGGCGAGAACGTGGTGGTGTTTCCAGGCCGGGGAACACGTCGTGTTGACATAATACTCGAAGCCCCGCACGAACTGTTTCATATGCGAACGGAAATTGATCAGATTGTCGAAGGCCGCCGTCGTGTATGGTCCGCGCGCCTGGATCAGTTCCGGCAGCGTGATCACGTCGTCATCCAGCAACGGTTTGTTGGGCTCGTTCCACGGAGTCAGATAGAACCCGTGGTTGATGGCGGCCAACCCCGTAAACAGGCTCGTGAACCCCGGTCCCGTGGCGATGGCCGAGGCGTAGGAATCTTCAAACACGACCCCTTCGGCTGCAAGCCGATCGATATTCGGGCTCGTATCGCGGAAATACCCGTAGCAACCGAGATGATCCGCCCGCAAGGTATCCACCACAAACCATATGACTCGCATGTTCAATGTCCCTATTGCTATTCATTGCCCTCTATCCCTATCTGTGCGTAGGGAGGGGAATCATTCCGTCTGACCGGGCGTAAGCGGCAGGCTCGGGTTGGCCGAATCTTCGAGGCTGCCCACCAAGCCCCGTTCGAGGCGCGAGTGCGCCGCCGCAGCGATCATGGCGCCGTTGTCGATGCATAGGGCGATCGGGGGCATGAAAACGGGGACATCCAGTTCCGTCTCGAGCCGCGTGCGAAGCAGC
>DUZM01000149.1 GCA_013349485.1 Candidatus Hydrogenedentota bacterium
CGAAGCTGATGGCGAAGCGACCTTCAGCGACATCCTCGTCGAACCCGACGGATTCGTTGAGCTTAGATTAATCGGGAGCGTCACGGTTCGTGGACGGATAAGCTGGCATTCTGGCGCCCCGGTAGCCGGTTGCCGCGTCAAACTCAGGGGAAGCCGCGTGGCCAGCAGCGGAGGCCAGCAGGGCGCGGCTTGGGCCAGCACGGACGGCGCAGTGCATGAAGCCACCTGTGATTCGCAGGGGTACTACAGCATCGCTGGTATTGATCCTGGCCAGGTGTATGTCGTCGACGTCGATGATGCGGACGGCGTGCCTTTGAGTAGAAATGAGGTGTTGGGAAAGCTCACTGCGGGCAGAGAGTTCATCTGGAACCATACTATTCGTGACGCTATCGTGCTCAAAGGTAGGGTCCATGGCATAATGGCGGGGACGCCCCTCGCCGGCGTTCGCGTTTGCTGCACAAAGGCGGGCGAGAGAACGCCCGGCATCTCTCGGACGGAGCAGACCAAAACGACCCCGGATGGCGCCTACGAATTCCAGATACTCGCCGGGCCAGGCGGGTATGTTGTGGCGCCCAAGTACTTGCGCGTGGGCGTCGGCCACTCGGATGAGCCTGAGAATGTCTATGCCCAAGAGATCGAACTCACTGCAGGTCAGGTTAGACAATTGGATCTATCCCTGCTCGACCCGTGTGCATTCTCGTTCCGTGTGCTCACTGACGCCGGACGACCAGCGGCCGATGCCGCCATACGATGCCGGGAGCAATGGCTGAGGGCTTCTGTGAAGTGGCGGTATCCCGACCGAACGGATGCCGATGGCCGAGTACGCATCAGCGGACTCGCGCCCGGCGCCGAGTTCACGTTCACCTTCACGTACAACGATTATTGCCCCGCCCAAAGCGTGCCCGACGCCGCACAACCCGGCGAGGAAGTCCCCGAGCAGGTCATCGTCCTCTATCCGCGCTCCGGCCTGGCCGCCGTGCTCGTCGACGATGCCGGCGCCCCACTTGCCAACGCCAAGGTCCACGTCGCCATCTACTACGGCGACGATCAGACGACGTACCTCGATACCCGCACGGACGCCTACGGACGCTTGGACTTGCGCGGAGACGTGCCCGCGACGCGCATAGTCCTGGCCATCGACGCTCTCGTGGGCGCGGGCGCTACATCAAGACGCTTGACGTACGTATCGGACGCGGTAGACTGCGCCGAAGGCCGAGTGACGGAACTCGGCGAAATCGAGCTGCTGGACAAACCCGCCACAAGATGAGCTGTGTGGATGACTCGACGCGCCGTGTCGGAGGGGGAATGGGTCTTGACAACGTCTTGCCCTAATCGCCATTGACTGACATCTATATAAATTTCTCTATGATGGAATACTGACCTTATCTTATACCAAGTTGCGTTCAAACATTAGTTTGCGTGATTTCAGGCAAGCCATGGCCTTGCTGTCATCCTGAGCGAAGCGAAGGATCTCGAACTGATGAAAGCATCTGCGAGAACGAGATTCTTCGCAGTGCTCAGAATGACGCGTAACGAAAGGCATCGTCACGCAAAGCATTATTGTCCGCATCGAGTTAGCATATCCTTGAACGCAACTTGGTATTAGCGGGAACTGAGCTATGATGTGCGTCCAATCGCTGCGCGATGTACTTTTCAGCTACAAGGTGAACTTGGATGAGCGTGTCCGCTCGGAAAATCCGCTGCGGCGTCGCGGGCCGAAGGCCCGCCTAGCCGACAAAGATCGGACGCCGAGATAGAAGTCGCGCCGTGTTGGACGGAAGCGACGGCTTGCCGGCCGTTTCTGTGGCGAGTCTCTCCAGGAAAGCGTCCAGCGACATTTCCGCCTGCTCGCCCAAGCGAGGCCGCACGGTGAGGGCGCCGCCCGAGAGTTCTTTCTCACCTACCACCAGCGCATACGGGACCCACTCCTTCTCGGACTCGCGGATTTTCTTCCCTACCTTGAAGTCGCGGTCGTCCACGTCGACCCGGTAGGGGATCCGATCCGCCAGGCTCAACGCGCCCTCGACGTACAACTCCGAGACCGGGAGGACACGCACCTGGATCGGAGCGAGCCAGACGGGAAGGAAGGCCTTCTCGCCGCGCGCCATACGCATCGCCTGCATCTCCAAGATAGCGTAAACGTTGCGGTCGACCGAGCCCGAGACTGAGGTGTGCATGAGGAGTGGGTGTTGCTTCGTGCCATCCTCCTCTACGTACTTGATGCCAAACCGTTCCGTGTTCTCGACGTCGATTTGCACAGTCGAGAGACACGCGGCCTTCTTGGCGGTATCGACGAAATTCATCTCGAACTTGGCGACGAAGTAAAAGAAGCGTTGATCCCACACTTCGACGAGCGCCGGGCGCCCCAGCGTCTTCATTATCTCCTCGATGAACCCTGGGTTCTCGTCCAGGAAAGAACGGACAAAGCGGATGGCCGGGATGCACTCGACGCCGATGTCGTCCAGCCAACGCAGGCAGAGCAACACCTGGCGGACGAACTCTTCTTTGGCCATCGCCGTGTTGCGAACGAGCGTGTGCATGTCGGGCATGGTGAAGGCGCGAAGGCGCCGAAGCCCTGCCACCTCGCCGCTTTGCTCGCGGCGGAAGGAATAATGCGTCAGTTCGTAGAGACGCACCGGGAGATCGCGATAGGAGGTGACCATATCGCGCTGAATCATATACTGGCCGAAGCAGGCGGCGAAGCGTAGGAAAAACTCCTTCTCGTCGCTGATCACTACGTACTGGCGCGCCGGGAAACGTTGCAGGTACTTCGAGAGTGCCGGGTGGCCGTAGTCGTACATGATGGGCGTCTCGACCTCCATGGCGCCGTAATCAACCGCCATGCGCGTGACGTGTTGCTCCAAGAGCCGCTTCACAAGAAGCCCCTTGGGATACCAGCGCAGGTTGCCGGTGTCGGAGGCGGGCTCGTAGTCGGCGAGTTCCTGCGCCCGCATGAGCTTGATGTGGGGCGGCGCCTCCTCGACCAGGCGGGTACCTTCCCGCTCGTAGGCGAACAAGTCCTTCAGTCCGGGGTGCGCGGTGAATTCGAACTTGTCCGCCGGAACGAAAGAGCCGTCCGGCTGGTAGACGCGCCACTCCGCGCGAAGGGTTCTCTCTGCGGCGAGGGCCTTCGACTCGGGAGCGGCGTCCTTCGGCGCGGCCTTGCCGCTGCCGCCGGGTACGAGGGTCACGGCAAGCTCGGAGAGCGGATGCCCCTTGCAGCTGATATCGAACGCTTTATAGTACCCGAAGGGGGCGCGATGGACCTCGAGAGCGGCGTCCGCGCGCAGCAGCCCGACCACGTGGTCCACGGCCTCCGCGGCCGTGCGCGGTTTGGCGAGGTCGCTCGAGAGGTGCGCGTATGGATAGACCATGACGCGCTCGGCGCCCACTTTTGCGGCCGTGGCGCGGATTTGCTCGGCCGCCTGCCCGGCCACATCGTGCACATTCGACTCGTCCCCCTTTTCGACCGCCAAGAAAGCGACGAGCACTTCCTCAACCCGATCCCGGTCCTCGCCCGGGTGCAGCTCACCGCCGAAGCCGCTGACGCTGGTCTTGTCCGTAACCTCGAAAGAAAACCGGTTGGCATGTATCATCATCAATCGCATGGGCATTTCCCTGAATTCCGGCCGATTCAGAAACAAAGAAAACCAGATTCTATATCAGAAGGGAACGGTACGCAAGAGTCAACCGGTGCCGCAAGGCCGAACCACCCGAAAGATGCACCCTCCGTGACCATACAGTTCCAGCCGCCCCTTGGGCATGTTGCATCGCGGGCCGCCGTCGGGTAGTGTGACGACCTTGTCCGGCACGTTTGAATGGGTGGAGGAGATGGGGAGGGCGAACGCGGTGGCACCTGCGCGGGAGCCGTGGCGCGTGGTCGAGCATTTCGGGTTCGATTGGGCGGTGCAGGCCGTCCACATCGATCTCGATGAGGAGATGTGCACCGCCCTGGCGGCGTCCGAGCGGCCACTGGCCGTGCTGGACGAAGCGGGCACGGCGGTATCGGCCCAACTCGAACGAACGGACGCGTCGAACCGCCTCTGGTACACTGCCTCGTTGCGGCCTGGCGAGGCCAAGCGTTATCGGATTGCCGCCGACCCGACACCGCGGCCGTCGCCGCTGCGGGTCCAAATTGCGGACGACACGGCCGTGCTGAGCAATGCCGCGTTCGCCGTGCGCATTTCATGGATATCAATGCCGAGTTCGGCGCGCCGCGCCTCCTGAGCGGCCGCGCCCGAGGTCCGCAACGGTACCTGGCGCTTCTGCGCGCGCGCCCGGCCGAAGAAACGCCCCCCGACGTCGAATCCACGCCCGACGGCTTCACTTGGACGGACACGCGCGGCCGCTGGTGCGTGCATCATGACCCGGACAGAAATGAGTGGCGCGTTTCCCTGGACGACGAAGACGCGTGGTGCGCGAAACTCGCCTACCTTCTCCCTGGATGAACCCTCTGCTCGATGCCTTTGGTTTCCGCCGTACCCGATTGACAACGGAGACGCCCATGCTTCGCGATGGCGCCCCGAGCCAAAGGCAAGCGGGCCTGAAGCGCGGCGCGCTCGGAATCGGGCTGCACGCCATTTGCGGCCGACTGTGGGAGGAGTCCGAAAGGAGCCGGCAAGGCGCCTGAGGCAGGACCCTCCGCGAGCCATGCACGTTTTGCCGGCGTCGAGGCAACCTTTTCCGAGGCAAGGTGTTACGTTGGTGAACGGCGGGCCGCGTAAGTCCAATACCGTAAAGGTTTTCGGCTTTTCGCCGATAATTGGAACGACGATTGCTTAAGATGCCGGTGGGCTCGTGCACGCGGCGGCCGTTGGCAGCCGAACCGGGTCCAGGAGACGCGCGTGGGAACCTTGTTCAGCACACTTGATATTGCCCGCTCGGGGTTGCAGGCGGCCCAGGTGCAGATCGAGGTGGCCGGGCACAACATCGCCAATGTCAACAAAGAAGGGTATTCGCGGCAACGGGTCGAGTTGGTATCTCGACTGCCGAACCTGAC
>DUZM01000174.1 GCA_013349485.1 Candidatus Hydrogenedentota bacterium
ACCGTGTGCGCGGTCAAATCCGATGGGCCTCCTGGTGGAAAGCCAACCGATCGACGTACGAACCATCTGAAAAGAAGATGATCTGACGGCAACGGGGATCGGGCCAATGGTCATTGCCAGTCCAGGGGGCGCAAACCTATTTGCGCAAAACGTCCCAGGTATTACCGGATTTTTGGATTGTGTTTTGTCCCGAAATGCCTTTAAATTGCTGATTGTATACGAACTGCGGTTCGTGTCAAACGAGGAATTGCCCGCTCTTTGCTCGACGGCAAGAGAGGGCGATGATAGCTGAGGGCGTCCCGGAAGGGAGCGGCGGCGACGTTTACTATCGGTGTGGTACAACCGACGAGCGGGAGGCTGCGCTCTTCTAACTCGTTGTGACGCCGATATCAACGGGTATTGGTCATTGGGTTGCGGGTCACGGTACCAGACGACAAAGGAGTGGGGTCTTGTTACATGTGGTCGTCGGTTTGGCGCTCTTAGTCCTGGGCATATTCGGAATCATATCATGGTGGTCGGATTTTGGGCTTGTGCTGCGGGGTTTGATTCCCTTCTCGTTGGTGATCTTGGGTTTGATCGCCACGGGCGCGGGCTTGGCGCGCGAGAGACATGACGGATCCGAGCGTGAATCGGAAGAACCTGAGTGAGCGAATCTGAAGTTGGGTGTCCGCCGGGCGCCTTGGGTTCGGGTCTGTGGGATAAGGGCGGGGTAGTCGTAGCTATCGTGTGCACGGGGCGTCGGCTCGGGCGTGCTGACACGCGTGCCCCCCATTGGCTGTTCTGGGCAATCATAGGCGTCGGGGAGAAGATGCAGTGACTAACTGTCCGTTGGAGAGTGAGCATTTCAAGCGAGGCGGTGTAGTTGTACTTATGGTGGTCATGATTTTGCTGCTCGTGATGGGGTTTGCCGTGTTGACGACGACCTCGCTCGACGATTCCGGGTGGCAACGCGGCTCTCTGGGTGTGTTTGGCGGCCGCAGGCTTCCGGGCGGAAGCGGCAACGGCGGCGACGCGTTGCACGGTGCGCTCTAGCGAGACAAAGCGCCCTATAGTGGGCAATTCGATAACGGCTGCGGAGAATTGGGTAGACGTCTCAGGCGCGGAAAACCGGTTTCGGCAATTGAGCGCGCGGCGCGGGTATCCGGAAGCGGCGAGGCCCTGAAGGGATTAGGCGCAACAATCCTTATGGAAGGAAGGTTGTCTTGGCCGAAGCAGAACGAACGAAGGGTGAAAGTTCGGGTCTGGTCGGGATATGTGTCGTACTCGTCGGCGTTGTGCTGCTAATCGTCGTAATCGCCGCCATGTTCAGCACGCAACCGCCGTCTTATCCCAAGCGAAGTCCGGAGGAAATGTACGCCCCGGGCGACCAGTTCCACCGTCTCCAGGAAAACGTGATGCGGCGTTTTCCCGGAGGGCTCGCCGAGACAATCTAGTGTGACATGATTCGATCCATTGTAGTTTTTTTGACCGTTCTGATCATCGTTCTTTTTGCCCTTTCCAATGCGCACCACATCAAACTTAGGTTCATCGCGGGCGAGCCGTTCAACGTTCGGCTGATCTACCTGGTGCTGTTTAGTTACCTGCTCGGGGTGGTAAGCGCCACCCACTTCTTCATCATGCTGAAATTCAACGCCCGGAAGAAGAAGGCTGCCGCGGAAGAGTCCGAGGATGATGAGGAGGAGGCCGCGTGAACGGGCGTTTGGTCCGTTCGCGACGCGCGGGCCACAAAACGCCTCTTGGCAAGGTTCTGCGCGTGACGACGCGCAACGGTTAAGAAAGTGAGCGAGAGCGATGCCGGTTCGACAGCAGTATTTTATTGCCTCAGCAATCATCGCCTTAATTATCGTGATGATTTTGTTCGCCGCGTTCGACTATTTTAGCGATCGGAGCCGTTTGGCGGAACAGGCGTCCATACCGTCTCGAGGGGCGGTTTCTCTTGCCGCCGGGATGCCTTACGTCGGAGCCGTGACGCCGGCAGGCGTTATACGGAATCCCGTGTGTTTCTCGTGTGGTTGGCGGGGGCCGTGCCGGGCGGGGGGTCAGTGCCCAAATTGTTTTGCTTTCATGGGGTATCCGAACCTGGGTGCGTTCCCTGCCGATGCGCAAAACGCGGCGTTTCTGTGGCCTCAAGGCCGGGCCGACAGCCCGGCCCAGCTCACGGGGGCGCTTTACTGTCCCGCGTGTGATTTCGTCATGAGTTGCCGGCATAGGGTGGCGCCCAACAGCGTTGCGTGCCCGAGGTGTTCGGCCTATCTCGTGTGCCCGAATCAGGCCGGCGGCGGCAGGGGCGATCAGCCGTTCGGGCAGCAGGCCGCTTTTGTGCCGGGCCAGGGACTTGGCCCGGGGCAAGGCATGTCCCCCTATTGCCCTTTGCGGTAGCCGAGGTCCTATGGGGTCAAGTGAAGGCATAGCGCCAGGTTTGAATCGGGACCTGTCTCTGGGGGCGGTTGCACTTGGTGTGCTTCTGTTGGCAGGTGGAATCGCGCTGGTGTACAAGGCGAACAAGGACAATCGAAGCCTGGACCTGCTTCCTTCAACGCAGCGGCGTCTGGCGGCGCTGCCGGTTGGCGCGGCGGAAACGATGGCGGCGCCGCACGAGAATCGCGGCACGTGCCATGCGTGCCACGCGGTCGTAGCCCGCGGGGTGCTCGAAACGTCAAAGCCGCTCCCGAAGAGACGCGCCGGGCAGAACAACCGCCTGGTCAAAGGCGTGTCGCGGCCCCGGGCGTCGATAGATCGCGTCGGGGTCGTCGGGGCCGCCGGGAATGCCGAGCAGGCGGCATTTGCACCTTCCCCGCAGCGGCCGGGGGGCATCACGGAGCAGGCGGCAACATGGGGTTGGACAAACGACGGCGCCCGGACAGGTCTTCTGACGCCCGCCGAGCAGAATGCGGCGGACAAAGTGCTTGTCGAGGGGCATTGGCTTGGAATGGAAACGATGGATCTGACGCCTGCCCTCAAGCGCACGTACAACATTCCTGTCGATGTATCGGGGGTGATCGTGGACGAGGTGACGCTCGAGTCGGCGGAATCGGGCCTGCTGGCCGGCGACGTCGTGACCCGCGTCGGCGGTCGTCCGACGCGCGATCTGAAAGAGTTTTTTCGCGCGACGGAGGCGGTGCGCGACGAACGAAGGGCCGAGGTGGTTGTGAATCGGTTGGGTGTGACGAAACGGTTTGTGCTCGAGGCGAGAAACGGCACGACGCTCGGTTTCGCGCAGATGGAGGCGGCGCAGCCGATCCGGCCCGGGGCCCTGAGTCCGCATCGCAGTCGAGGCGGGGCGTGTACAGATTGTCATGTGATTATGGCGCAGGGCGGGCAATTACCCGTTGATGCGGGCGACTTGGTGCCGTCGCCGCCACCGATCTCGGCGGATGCGAGGGCGCCGCATCAGTACCGCGGGGTATGCAGGAGCTGCCACGTGGTCAAGTAGGCCGCCGGCGAGCGAGGAGAAGTTTGGCCATGAGTTTGGGAACAGGGCAATCGGCAGACATGGAGCGCATTCCGTGCCGTCTGTGCTCGCGCGGCACAATGAGATGGGCCGTGATCAAACCGTACAACTTGAATGTGGGCATCGCGATGATGGTTGCGGGGTTCCTTTGCCTGATCACGGGCCTGCTGTCTCTCCTTGGCCTAATCTTGTTACTTATCGGCGGGTATCTCGTGTGGGCCAGGAAAGCGGTCTGGCTCTGCGACCATTGCGGCGCCATCGTCGAGCGGGTGTGACGAAAAGTTTGTCGGCGACATGTGCGGGGCACAGCACTCGATAGGAAATTGGTGAAAAGGCGATGCGAGTTTTCCGGTTTCCAGACAGGTTCTGCGCGGATTCGAGGCCGTACTGGGCCCTTTTTGTATTCTTCATCTTATCGATCGTTTTGTTGGTTTACACGCTCTACACACGCCAGCCGGAACGTTACCGCCGCATTTCGCGGTTGTTTCCATTTCGGGCGGAGTCAAGTTCGAGTTCCCTCGAGGCGCAAGCGGCGGCTTTTGCACCTCGAGCGGAGGGCGGCGGCATACCGTTGGCGCCCGGGGGCGTTGTGGCGGCCCGGGGGGCGGGTTCGGCCCGTCGGACGGTTGCGTTTTTCGGCATGACGCTGCGGGATCCCGTAGTCGGGCAGGCCGCTAGGCGCCCGGGAAAGGGAATGTCGTCGGGGATTCCGGTGGTCGCCATAGACAAGAAGAGCATCTCTTATCTATCAGGTTTCAGAACGGGCGACGTGATTGTATCGGTGAACCGCGTGCCGACCCGGCGTGTGGCGGATCTCGAGATGCTTGCGCGCAGTCTGGATCCGTCGGCGGGCATCCTGCTCGACGTCTTCCGGAACGGGCAATGTTACTACATGACGCTGCGGCTTTGACGAACGGCGAGAACAGACCGCTGCGGACGGGAGTTATGGCGAAAAAAGCGTTTTGCGAGGGCTCGACGAAGCATTTGGCGTGGGGCGTTGTGATCATCACCGCCGCCATTTTGGCGGGCACGTTTTTCCTTAAGACGCGCGACACGAGCGCCGCGACGGAACTGGCGACGGTTGCGGCGCTGCCCGCGCCTGACGGGCCGCACCCGGCCGGGATCGACGGCATAACGAAAGCGACGCCGAAGGGCGGCTTCAAACTGGTGGGACAAACCCAGGGCGCGCCACCGGCTGCTGCGGCCAGGGCGGCGTTTTCGGCGGCCCCGGTTGACAACATCGAGGAGCTTTTCCGCAATGTCGCGGCGATGGTCAAGCCGGCCGTGGTGCACATCGAGGTGGTGAAGCCGGATCCCACGGTTGGCACGACGCGCGTGGAAAGCATCGGGTCGGGCACGATCGTAGATCGCCGGGGGTACGTATTGACCAACTACCACGTTCTCGAGGACGCGCTCGGGATCTCGGTGACGACGTATTCGACGGCGGGGCCGACGGACTACGAAGGCAAGCTTGTGCACAGCGACATGGGGACTGACCTCGGCGTGGTAAAAATCG
>DUZM01000181.1 GCA_013349485.1 Candidatus Hydrogenedentota bacterium
GTAGTGCTCGGCCAGGCGCTGCTGGTGTTTGGGCTGTTCCAGACGTGGCGGCGCCGGGTCGACAAAAGGGATCCCATGAGCGAATGCCTGCTCGTGATCGCAATGGCCCTGGTCACAATCGCCGTCCCCATCGAGTTGAAGTTGTACGCGATCCCCATCGCATGGGCGCTCGAGGGCGTCGTGTTCGTCTACATCGGGCTTCGGTTCAATCGGTTGCTCGTCCGAGCCGCGGGCGTCATTGGACTCGGGTTAGCCGCCTGCGGGCTGCTCTGGCGGCTTCCCATGCATACGGAACGCTTTATCGTGGTGTTCAACGTGCCGTTCGGCTCGTGGGCGGCCGTAATCGCCGCAGCGACGTGCGCCGCTTACTTGCTGACCCGCGCGGAGGACGACACGAGCCGCCCGATCCTCGTCGGCCTTGCCGGTCTTTTGGCATTCGCCCTCGGGAGTCTTTTGTTGAGTCTCGAGAGCTTCGAGTTTTGGACGGAGTACCGGCCCGGCTATTACCGCGTTCACCTGATGAGTTCGCTTGTCGTGCTGTGGGCATTGATCCCGGGCATCACGGCAACGGTCCTCGCGCACAAGAAACTTGCTGCATGGGCGCCGCTGGCGTTGGTTTGCTATGCAATCGGCGGCGCCATGTTCTTTGGCGGCTTCGTATACTACGATTCGCCGTCCACCTGGTTTGCGTTAAACGCCGTCTTCCCCTTGCGACTTCTTTTTGTGATCGCATTGTGGTGGGGCGGGATGCTCATGCGACGGTGCGGCCCGGAACACAGCGGCGACGTGCTTACTGTAACCGGCCACGCGTTGCTGACGATTCTACTGGCCGTGGAAATACACCGTTGGGGCAATTATTGCACCTGGCTCTCGGATCGGATGGCGGTGAGCTTCATCTCAGCCGCGTGGGGCATTCAGGCGTTCGTCCTGCTTTGGGTGGGGCTGGCTACGCGGAACCGCGCGCGGCGCGTCGTCGGCTTTGCGTTGTTCGGCCTCACGGTGGCAAAGGTATGTTTCTACGACCTCGGGAGCCTCGAACGGGTGTATCAGATCGTCTCGTTCCTGGCCAGCGGGCTCCTGCTCCTGTTGGGCTGCTACTTCTACCATCGCTACAGCCCGATGCTGCTCGGCGAAGAGAAGAAGGAAGGTATCGAACAAACGTGAGCGGCTTCAGGGCCTTGGCCTATCTGGGCCGCCTCGTTCCGTAATCAGAAGCGGCGTGCCTTCGGGGATCAGCTCGAAAAGGGCGATCACGTCGTCGTTGCGGAGCCGGATACACCCGTGCGAAGCAGGCACGCCGATGCGTTCTTCTTCATTGGTTCCGTGCACATAGATACACCGCGCGGCGGAATCGACCTCGCCCCCTTGGTTGAATCCAGGTTCATCGCCCGAAAGCAGGAGAATCCGCGTCAGCACCAAGTCTTCTTCGAGATGTGTCCCGGGTTGCCAGATCTCGGCGGTCGGCCTTTGGGCACGAAACACTTGGCCCCACGGGGCGTCCGCGCCGACTTTACGGGTGACCGTATGCCAGCCGAGCGGCGTCTTGTTGCTATTTATCCGTTGGCCCGTGCCTCGGGACGACGTCGAGCACGGCGCTTCCCACACGACAGCGCCGTCGCGGATCGCGCGGACCTTTTGTTCGTCAACGGACACCCACAGGCCCAGACCGTCCCTAACGTGATCGGTCCAGCCCTTCGTATCGAAGAATTCAGGCTGGTCTTCTGAGAACAATGCGTGTGTGCTCTCCGAATCTTTGGCTTGATCGTCCATCGGCCAACACCCCTTGTAGCAACTCAACCCACTGTACCGGCCGGGGCTGACGAAAAGATAATACTGCCAAAGCGTCTGCGCATTTCGCGCAGCGTTCTCCGCCTTCCCTGGACGCGCCGGAAACGCGCCTCCTGTTGCAGGAGATTCCACAAGGAGAATCAGCGAAAACAACGCCGCTCGTATCACGATTCCTCGAAATCTCCCACCGCCCAAACGCCCTTGGAAAACTCCGCCATACGCCCCTCAGTTTCGGCGTATACTACCATCAAATCGTCCGTTTCGCCATGACGGCAGGGCCTTTGCCGCGGACAAATCGCAGCCAACCGTAACGAAACGACGCAGATGCCTGCAAATGCAAGGCGCGCGACCTGTGAAAAGAAGTGGCATGGTCACGGGCTGGAACCCCGTGCCACGGTTGCCGGAGAACGCTTCCAGGCCAGCCGAGCGCAACGCCGCAGTCGCAGACAGATGCGCCGCTGCAGTAGATTCCCTATGATTTGTCCGGGTTAGGAAAAGGTCGCATTGGCTTCAACGGCGCGAAACTCGAGCCTCGATGCAACACAGTTTGCACCGCCATTGCGAGTTCCTGGCCGCCTTCGGCGGCGATTCGCCGAACAACATGTTCTCTTACCCCGTCATTGCGAGGAGCGAGTCCCCGAGCGACGCGGCAATCACTTTCCACAGGGACCGCGACGCATCTGCCGAAAAGGGGAGAGCACCCGCTAAGCTCGTGCTTCGCTCGTACCAGTTCCCATCCCGGACGTTTGCCCACTTTCTCGGCACTCACGCGAGGACTGGGCTCTCCTTCGCGATTAGGCAACGGCGTCCTCGTGCCCGGCTCGCATAGTTTTCCTAGTTGCCCTCTAGATTGTGCTAAACTTAGGCCCGTTTGATTAGTTTTGGAGGTGGGTAAATGTCGCGCGACGAGGTCCTTGTTGCCATTATGAATAATCGCAAGGATTTCTCTATCGCGCGTGAACGCGGCTGGTACCGAATTCCCGTAGAGAGTGCAGACAAGTGGCTGCGCGGGCGTTGGCCGCCTCGATGGTTGGCCTTCTATCAAACCAAAGTGTTTGGCGACGAGGCGTACAGCGTCAGGTACTACGCCCAGGCGTTGGATACGCGTCAGGTACTCCGCAGGGACCTGTTTCCCGACCGTCCCGAGGATCCGAAGGCCGACCGCGCGTACCACCAAATTCTATTAGGGCCGTTGCAGCAATTGGCAAAGCCCATTTACAGCAGGCGGCTTCGACGCATCATCTTCATTCAAACCACCTGGGAGAAATTCATGCACGCGGCAGAAATCAATGACCTATATGATGAGAGTCCCCTCGAAGATCGCCTTTGGGCCGAACTGAAACGGCTCGAGATTCCAGCCGAACGCCAGGAACTCGTCGAGATCAATCGCAGGGCGTACTTACTCGACTTCGCCATCCACTGCACGCTGTTCAATCTGGATGTCGAGACGGACGGGGACACCTGGCACGAGGACCCCAAGCGGATTCCTTTGGACAACCTGCGCGATAATGATTTAGCTACCGCTGGCTGGGTGCGGCTCCGTTTCAATGGCCACCAAGTGCGCGAAGAAATGGCCGGGTACTGCATCCCCACGATCACCGAAACCATCAAGCGGCTCGATGGGATCGACGAAGGCCGTGTGCTGCCCCGGGAAATCAGACCCGAAGGACCCCAGGGAACCCAACTCAGCCTGTTCGACGACTGAGAGCGCGGCCATTCCCGGCGGAAGCCGCACAGGTCATTTGACGATCCCGTGAGACTGTGGTAACGTCCTGTTGGCGCCGGACGTTGGGAGGTCCGGAACGGAGGCTTAGGCGATGGAGAAGCGGTGTATATCCGTGCAGGGGGCGCCGCCCGTGCAAGGGCCCTATTCGCACGCTGTCGCGGCGGGCAATCTCCTGTTCGTCTCCGGCCAAGGCCCGTTTGCGCCGGACGGGAGCGGCGTGGTGCGGGGCGCCATCGAGGGCGAGGCGCGTCTGGCGTTGTCAAACCTGAGAGCGGTGATCGAGGGGGCCGGATCGGACCTCGCGCATGTCGTGAAAGTGACGGTTTATTTGCAGGATTTGGCGGATTTCGGCGCGTTTAACGAAGTGTATAAGGAATTCTTTAGCACCGACTGCCCGGCTCGGAGTTGTATCCAGGCCGCACGGCTGCCGCTGGACATCCAGGTCGAGGTGGACGCGATAGCGATTCTGCCTTAAGGCGAAGTGGCCGCAACCATGATACACGCGTCATTGCTTTAAGGTCGCACTTCGAGATCGGCGCAAAGGCCTTTCACCAGATGCCTCGCGCTACCTGTGGAAAGTGATTGCCGCGTCACTCGGGGACTCGTTCCTCGCAATGACGGGTGAGGCGCGATTCTGCTGATGGCGCGTTGCGGAGAAGCTAGGGAGCCAGAGTCCGATGGCGTCGCGTGTGCACGGATATAGGAGGAACGGCATATTGATCGTCCGACGTATAGTGCTGATAGGTCTTATGATCTCCGCGGCCGGGGCCGTAGCCGAGACGGCCGCTGAATACAACGCCCAAGGCGTCGAACACTACAACGCAAAGGAGTGGGCCGCGGCCATCGAGGCGTTCGGCAAGGCGTATGAATTGGCGTCTGACAACGCGACGGTGCGCCATAACCTCTGTAACGCGTATCAGTCCGCCGCCAACGATCTGATCAAAGCCATGGATTTTGACGGCGCGGCAGAACTCCTCGAGCACGCCATCCGCATCGCACCGGAAAACCCGTCGCCTCTACTGCAATTGGCCGGTTGTTATCTTAGGCTCGACATGATCTCGGACGCCGTATTTCGTATCGAGGAAGCGCTCGAGATCGCTCCGGACAATGTGGCGGCCCACGACTATCTCGGCGACGCTTATTACAAGGCCAACGACTTGCGTGCCGCACTGAAAGAATGGGAGTGGGTGCAAAAGGCCGACCCCGGCCGGCCCGGGCTCAAGGAGAAACTCGAAAAGGCGCAGCGCGAACAGACCGTCGAACGCAACTACCTGAAAACGCGGCGCAGGCATTTTGAGGCCAGTTTCGCGCCAGGAACTACCCATCGCGATTTGAGTAAGGTCCTGCAGATCCTCGATCAAGCGTATATGGACATTGGATACCAGTTCGGCCGGGTGTATCCGCCCAACACGATTCTGGTGGTTGTTTACACGGCCGAAGACTTCA
>DUZM01000178.1 GCA_013349485.1 Candidatus Hydrogenedentota bacterium
TAACGACATCGCCCTTTTTGACGCCCGAGTTGGGCAGGGCCTCTCTAACGGTTGCGGTGATGATGTCGCCAACGTGGGCGTACCGACGTTTCGACCCGCCCATCACTTGAATGCACCGGATCCTGCGCGCGCCGGAATTGTCCGCCACATTGAGATTTGAGTAAATCTGAATCATCCGTTCTTTCCTCGGGGCCCTGGCCAGACCCCTGAACTTAATCGCCGCGCTTGACGATCTCGACGAGTCGCCACCGCTTTGTCTTGCTCAGCGGCCGCGTCTCGCGGATCCGAACCAAGTCGCCCACGTTGCATTGGTTGTCCTTATCGTGGGCTTTGAATTTTTTCCGGCGCTTCATAGCTTTTCTGTATAGTGGGTGTCGCACGACGCGTTCGGTCGTAACCGTGATTGTCTTGTCCATCACGCTGCTCGTCACTATGCCGACGCGCTCTTTGGTACGGCCTTGATCGCCCATGCTCACTCGACTCCTTTTCTCGCAGCCGACTCGCGTTCGCGCACGAGGGTCTTGATCCGCGCGATGTCGCGTCGCGCCTGCCGCGCGGCGCGGACATTGTCGACCGTGCCCGTAACTATCTGCGTGCGAAACGACAGCAAATCGTCGCGGCGCTCCCGCAGACGTTGCTGAAGTTCGTCGTCCGTCATCTCTCGAAGGTCGCTCGCTTTCACTGCTTGTCTCCCTTGTCCGCCCGCCGGGCGGACTCGGCCGAACCGCCCCGGGTCACGCCCGTTTGACGAATTTCGTCGTCATCGGCAGCTTGTGCCCCGCCAGACGGACCGCCTCCCGGGCCAGTTCCTCTACAACGCCTTCAATCTCGAACATGACTCGACCCGGCTTGACGACGGCGACCCAGGCTTCCGGGGCGCCTTTGCCCTTTCCCATCCGGACCTCGGCGGGTTTCTTCGTGATCGGCTTGTCCGGAAACACGCGGATCCAGATCTTGCCGCCCCGGCGAAGGTGGCGCGTCAGTGCCACGCGAGCCGCCTCGATCTGTCGCGCGGTGACCCAGCCCGGCTCGGTCGCCTTCAGGCCGAACTCGCCAAAATCAACGCTGCATCCGCCTTTGCTGGCGCCCCTTCGGCGCCCGCGATGCTGTTTGCGGTGCTTGACGCGCTTCGGCATCAACATGGTGTTGGTTCTCCGTTATTTGGTCCGGCCGCCGACGCCCTCACGGCGCGCGCGGCCGGCTTCCTGACCGCTTACGCCCGAAACCGTCTCGCCGGGCATCAATTCGCGATGGTAGATCCAGCACTTCACCCCAATGCAGCCATATGTCGTTCTGCTCATGGCGTACCCGTATTCGACGTCGGCGCGCAGGGTGTGCAAAGGGACGCTTCCCTCCCGGTACCACTCGGTGCGGGCGATTTCGGCCCCGTTGAGCCGGCCGGCGCAATTAATGCGGATGCCTTTGGCCCCGAGGCGGGTGGCGTTCTGCACGGCCTTTTTCATGGCGCGGCGGAAAGAGGCGCGCCGTTCGAGCTGCGCCGCAATGCCTTCGGCAACGAGTTGTGCACTGAGTTCCGGACTGAGCACCTCGTGGATGTTGATAAGCAGTTCCCGCCCCGTCAGTTTCTCGAGCTCATAGCGGAGTTTGTCTACCTCGGCGCCCCGCTGCCCAATAACCAAGCCCGGGCGCGACGTATAGATATGAACCTTGGCCTTCTGGCCGGAACGCTCGATGTCAATCCGTGCGATGCCCGTGCTGTACAGACGCCGTTTAACGTAGTCGCGAAGCTTGAGGTCCTCGTGAAGCAACTCGGCGTAGTTGCGCCCCGCGTACCAGATCGAACTCCAGGTCCGAATGACGCCGAGACGAAAACCCAGCGGATGTACTTTCTGGCCCACTATAATCCTCCTTACACCTACTCCGGTTGATCGGAAATGACGATGTCAACGTGACTCGAGCGGGATCGGATCCGGACGCTTCGTCCGCGCGCCGCCGCGCGGTATTTCGCGCGCATACGACCCTGATTGACCTGAATCGCACGGATAACCATTTCGTCCGCGTCTATGGTTTGGTGTCGTTCGGTCGCGGCACTCTCCGCGTTGGCCACAACCGACGCCAGGAGCTTGGTAAGCGCCAGGCGACAGGTCTTGGGCGTGAACGCAAGTATGTCCCGCGCCTCTGCGACGGTCTTGCCGCGAATCAAATCGGCGACCAGCCGGACTTTTCGCGGGGCAATCTGCAAATGTCTGAGCCGTGCAATTGCGGAAGCCATAGGTCCGTACTCTCCTCGCTACTTTGACTTTGACCCGGCATGGCCGCGGAACGTGCGCGTGGGCGCAAACTCACCCAACTTATGTCCAACCATATTCTCGGTGACAAACACGGGTATAAACTTCTGGCCGTTGTGAACCGCTATGGTCATCCCTACCATCTCCGGCACAATCGTCGAGCGGCGCGACCAAGTACGGATCACCCGCTTGTCCGTCCTGTTCATTTGCGCCTCGACCTTCTTGGCGAGGTGGTCGTCAACGAATGGGCCTTTTCTAACCGAACGTGGCACGATCCTGGCCTCCTGTTTTTATTTCTTGCGTCGACGGATGATGTATTTGTCCGTCCTGTGGTTTTTCTTTCGGGTCTTGTGGCCCTTGGTGGGCACGCCCCAAGGGGTCACGGGGTGTCGCCCGCCCGAGGAACGCCCTTCGCCGCCGCCGTGTGGATGGTCTACGGGGTTCATGACCACGCCGCGCACTTTGGGTCTGTGCCCAAGCCAACGCGAACGCCCCGCCTTGCCGAGGCTCACGTTCACATGATCCTCATTGCCGACGTTCCCGATGGTCGCGCGGCATTCAATAAGCACCCGCCGCATCTCGCCAGATGGCAACCGCACCACGGCATACCGGCCTTCTTTTGCCAGGAGCTGGCACCCGCCCCCCGCCGCACGGACAAGTCGCCCGCCCTTTCCCGGGCTTAGCTCAATATTATGCAAGACCGCGCCTAACGGCATCTTCGACAGCGGGAGCGTGTTGCCGACCTGATATTCGGCGTCCGGGCCGCTATTTATCGTCATGCCGACTTCAAGCCCGGCGGGCGCGACAATATAGCGCTTTTCCCCGTCAGCATACACGACCAATGCAATACGCGCGCTCCGGTTCGGGTCGTATTCGATCGTGGCGATCTTGCCGGGGACGCCGTCCTTGTCGCGGCGGAAATCGACGGTGCGATATAGACGCTTGTGGCGTCCTCCCCGACGACGCATCATGACCCGCCCCGAGTTGTTCCTGCCTGCCTTCTCCGGGTTCGGCAGGGTCAACGCTTTCTCGGGTCTAGTCCTTGTCAGCGCACTGAAATCGGCCACACTCTTGAAGCGTTGACTCGGTGTAGTCGGTTTATACTTCTTGATAGCCATTCAACAAGGCTCCTGGTCCGTTCCATTCTTCGGACCCGCGTTACAGCAAGTCTATCTTATCGCCCTCGCGGAGCGTCACGATTGCCTTCTTCCAACTTGCGCGCCGGCCGCGCAACCGCGGGCGCCGGCCGATGCGTTTTCCGCTGTAGTTCATTGTATTGACAGACGTCACTTTTACGTTAAAGATCGTCTCGAGGGCATCTCGGATCTGGCTCTTTGTAGCTCGCGGATCCACTTTGAAAACGTATTGGTTTCGCGTCGTCATTTGAAGCGTCGATTCTTCCGTGACCACGGGGCTCTTGATGATGTAAAACGGATCCGTTTTCATGAAAGACGCTCCTCCAGTTTGGCGACGGCGTCCTGAGCAAGAAAAACGCGGCTCGCCTGCAGCACGTCAAGAACGTTCAGGTCGCTGGCCGTCTTGACCGCCACCCGCGGAATATTCCGCGCCGAGAAGATTACGTTCCTATCCACATCGGCCGTTACGAATAAGGCGTTCTTGCCAGCCGTACCCAGGGTCCCGAGCAACTCCGCGAACGGCCTGGTTTTCGGCGCGGCAAAGACCAACGGCTCAAGTACGCTGAGCGCCTCGCTGCGCAACCGGTCGCTCAACACACAGCAAAGCGCTTTCCGTCTGAATTCGCGCGGTATGCGTTGACGGTAGCTTCTCTTGTGCGGGCCGAAAACCGTGCCGCCGCCGCGCATTTGCGGTTCGCGAATGCTCCCTTGGCGGGCGCGGCCGCGCCCCTTCTGGCGGAACGGTTTCCTGCCGCCGCCTCGGACTTCCCGCCGGGTTTTCGTGGACGCGTTGCCCTGCCGGCGCGAATTCATCAACGCCACCGTCACCTCATGCACCAGGGTTTCGTTCGGTTCGACGTCGAAAACGGCGTCGCTCAGGCCGACCGACCCGGCTTCGCTTCCGTCTTGTCTGAGTAATTTCGCGGACGCCATGTCCGTCTGGCTCCTTTCTCCCGGCCGCCCATCCGGCAGCGGGACCCGGAACTCACAACTCTTGATATGCCGCTTGAAAATCCGCAGGTTCTCCGCTCAGGATTCGACGGCAATCTCTCTCCGTGTTCTCGTTTCTAACGCTGTGCTCCCTTGGCCGCTTTCCGCAGTTCTACGAGCCCGCCGCGGGCGCCGGGCACGCAACCCCGCACCACGATGAGGTTCTTGGCCGCATCGACATCGATTACTTCGAGGTTCTGTGTAGTCACGCGCCTATTGCCCATGTGCCCCGGCATACGCTTGTTCTTGTAAACCTTGGACGGATCGGCGCTCTGACCGACGGAGCCCGGCGCGCGATGGAAATGCGAACCGTGGCTGCCCGGGCCGCCCTGGAAACCGTGGCGTTTGATCACGCCGGCAAAACCCTTGCCCTTGGAGAAGCCAGTGATATCAACCAGGTCGCCGGACTTGAAAAGGCTGACATCTA
>DUZM01000204.1 GCA_013349485.1 Candidatus Hydrogenedentota bacterium
GTGGCGAAATTGGCAGACGCACTGGACTCAAAATCCAGCGGAGCTTACACTCCGTGCGGGTTCGACTCCCGCCCCCGGCACCACGTTAAGCTACGCAGCAAACTGCACAAGTTCTTTGTGCCCGTGAATGCCCCGCAACGCTTCCGTTAGGACGCAAAGGGGATAGTTGTGCTCCCGCCGTAGCCACGTTCACGAGGACGGAACCAGCAAGAGGAAAAGTGTCAACAGTGAGAAGGTGAGGTATATCAACGCTCCCTAAAGCGCGGCTTTGCGGTAGACAGCTTTCTCATAGGCCGTGTCGCGTATTGGAAACGTGAACGTTTCCTCAACCGATTCTGCGCCCACCGTCCGCATCAAAACGATCTCGGCACCTATCCAAACAGCCAGGGGCCAGTAGAATGACGCGCTAAGCCAGAGAATGAGGCCCAGAATACCCGTTCCGGCTACCATGGCGAAAAAGAGGCCCACCGCGACACTCAGCACCGTGATCAGAATCAGCTTCCAGAAGATCGAGTAAAGTCTAGCCCAGCTATGATCGGCATAGATGGCCGTTTTCAGGAAACGAAAGAACTTTGCGCGGTCGTACCGATGGGAAAGGTTTCGGTTGTCCAAGGCGGTTTTTAGTTCCTGAAGGAAATCGCCAATGTCCTCGAGCACGACGGTCAAGCGAATTGCATCGGAATGCGACACGATTTTCACCCAACCGCCGACATATCGAACGGAGGGAAACTTGAGTTCGATTATGTCGTGGAAAGAAATGTGTTTTTCGCTTGTGTGCGATCGGTAGACAACCCAATCCTTCTCAATGAATACCCGAACGCCGGCCATTCGGTAGAACAGATACCAGAGGAGGAGGGCCTCAAGGAGTAGTACCACCGAGAGACCTGCTATTGCGGCGAGCACGAATACACCAGGCTCGGCGAACAGTGATTGCCCGGCCCTCACAGCCTCGAAATACAACCGCGCTGCCAAGGACCAGACCACCAGAAGACAAATGCTGCTAAGTATTGGAGCCGCGTATTGCGCCCAACGAATATGCGCCCTGTAACGATATTCTCTGGCCATAGAAGTTCGCCTGTCTATACTGTGCTCTCCAAACCACAATGGGGAAACGTCCTGTTCCCGCAACGCGAGAAACAATTCCAGAATGGGGACTCTAGCATAGACGCGAGTGCATTGGGAAGCGGCGTACGCAAATGCAGTAGACGCTGACAGGGTCAATGTGGCATGATCGCCGAGGCGGGGAAAGAGACCTTCGGCGCGTAACCATACTTTGAGGAATTTGCCTATCCGCATAAATTGGGGTTGAAACAAACCCCCGGTAAGGGGGTATAGTACATCTAGATAGAGAAGCGGGTGCGGGATTGCGTCCGCGCGGCAGATGGCGAACCGACGGCGGCGAGCAAGATGTTTGTGCCTCGTGGCCGGACGGCAGATACGTCAAGCGTCACGTGTGTATACAGGACTCGCAGTGGGCCGAACAGCAATAACGGCCCAGGAGGAGAACGGCACCCATGAAACACAGCAAGCTCATAACCCGTAAGCCGATGGCAGCACAAGGGGACGATGCGGAGACGTGGCAGTTCCGCCAAGACTTGCTCTGGCTGTTCATATCAACGCTTTTTAGCAAGCGCGGCGCACATGGTACGCTCTAAGAAGCGACAACGAAAGGAAGACGCGATGAGTAAAGAGCGACATTGTGGCCCAATTACGAAGGTCCCAGCGGTGGCCGCGGCAGGGGGCAGCGCGAAGCAGCAGGGACTCTACAGCATATTGGAAATGCTCGCAAGCATCCACCGCGCCCTGCCCTGGGGCATCTTCCCGGTTTGGGAAGGCGGCGGCGGCGGCGGCGGAACCACCGACGGCGGCGATGGCGGCGGCACGGTCGAGCCCGACGAAGGCGGCGGCATAATTTCCTTCTGACCTTGCAGGCACGCCCTGCAACAAGTCGGCTACACCGCCGCGCACTCCTTCCCGGCGGTGTGTCCTTGCCGCGTGGAAGCGGGGCCGGGCGGGGGGCCTGGGAATGCGTGCGGGCGGTTTCTTTCAGCCGTGCGCGACACGGCTCACTGCGGTTTCCCCCGTCGTCTGCAACAGGGAAAGCCGATATCGTTGCTCCTATTGCGCCTCGGCCGGTTTCCTTGCCGTACTTCTGTTATATGCGGCTGCGGCCAATGTCAGCCAGCGCGATACGCAACTGATCGCAATTCTCGAAACGGTTCTCGGGTTTCTTGTCCATCATCCTCATGATGATATCGCTCAGGTCATAAGGACATTTCGGGTTCACCTGGCTCGGCGGATCGGGCGTCGTGTGGAGGTGGCGGTCATAAAGTTCGTGGAGGTTATCCACCTCGAACGGCACCCGTTCCGTAAACAAAAGATAGAGTGTCACGCCAAGCGAATAGATGTCGCTTTGCGGGGTGGCCCTCTCCTTCTGGATCAGTTCCGGCGCGACAAACATGGGGGTAACCTGCTCATGCGCACCGGGATCAAGCAGGGCAAGAACATTGCTGCTGCCCGACAATGAATAATCGCTTATCTTGGCTAAACCACGGCGCGTGAAGAGAACATTCGAGGGTTTCAAGTCATGATGAACGAATCCCTTCTCGTGGATGTACTGCAGTCCGTTGCAGACTTGCGCCACGATCACGAGTCGTTCCTGGAGGTTCCACGGCCGGTTGCCGACGTACCACTTCAGGCTTGGGCCGTCAACGAACTCCTCGACAAGGCAGATGCCTTCGTCGCCATTAATGAAGTCGAAAATGCGAACCACGTTGTTATGGGAGAACTTGCGGAACTTCTTCACGCTCTTGGCATAGTCCCGCAAGTGGAGGCGATTCCGGAAAAAGGTCGAGTGAAAAAGTTTTATGGCTACGACGCCGCCCTTTTTCGTGTCAATGGCCCGATATACCGTCCCGGATCCCCCGCGGCCGAGGATGCGCTCCATCTTATAATGATAGAGTTGGGCTTTATCCGGAAGTCCAAGATCCTGGCTCACAACGCCGCCCCCCAGAAAATCGCTGTATCAATCTGTGTCCACATCTAATGCAACCTGGGGCGCGTCCGCCCAAAGTCCGTCCAAATCATAAAAATCCCGCGCTTCCTCTCGAAACACGTGTAGAATAATCGTCCCATAGTCCAGGAGCAACCACCCGCCTCGAAGCCGCCCCTCCGTATGCATCGGGACAAGCCCGATTTCCTTCATGCCTTCCCTAATGCCGTTGAAGACTGCCTTGAAATGCGGTTCGCTCGATGCGCTGCACATAATAAAATAGTCGGCCACGAGCGTAAGGCCGCGGACATCATAGGCCCGAATACGCAACGCCTTCCGATCGGCGGCAAGGACAACCATACGGTGGACGTGTGGGAGAGAATCCGGTTGTGCGGTCTTCGTCTTCTTAACCAGTTTGACCAATCGCGCCCTCCTGTTTTATGCCGTAACCTACTCGTTTTCGAGCGTACGCTTCAAGATCGCGTTCACGATCTTCGGGTTGGCTTTGCCGCTGGTCGCCTTCATCACTTGGCCCATTAGGAAGCCCATGGCCTTGCCCTTGCCGCTGCGGTAGTCGGCCACGGGGCCGGGATGAGCTTGGACCACGGCGCGCACAATCGCCTCCAACTCGCCGCTGTCGCTGATCTGCACCAGGCCCTTCTCGGCGACGATGTCCCCGGGCGCCCTGCCGGAATTAAACATGTCTACCAGCACATCCTTGGCCATCTTCCCGCTAATGGCGCCGTCCTCAATAAGTCCGATCATTGCGGCCAGGTTTTCCGGAGCGACCTTACAGTCCTCGATGTCGATTTTCGCGTCTGACAATAATGCCTGAAGGTCCCCCATAATCCAGTTGGCCGCCGGTTTTCCGGGGACGCCGCTCCGCACCGAGGCCTCGAAATAGTCCGCCGTGGCACGCGTGGCCACGAGCACGCCGGCATCGTAGGCCGACAAGCCATATTCTTCCTGAAACCGTTGCCAGCGCGCCCGCGGCAGTTCGGGAAGCCCCGCGCAAACGGCCCGCTCCCACGCCTCATCTATAGCCAAGGGAACCAGGTCGGGTTCGGGGAAATAGCGGTAATCGTGGGCGGATTCCTTGCTCCGCTGCGACACGGTGACGCCGCGTTCGGCGTCCCAGCCGCGCGTCTCCTGCACAACCGCCTCGCCCGCCTCCAGAATGTCTCGCTGGCGCGCGATCTCGTATTCAATCGCCTTTTGCGTCCCGCTGAACGAGGCCACATTTTTGACCTCCGTTTTCGTGCCGAATTCTTGCCGGCCGACGGGGCGCAGGCTTATGTTCGCCTCGGCGCGCAGCGAGCCCTCTTCCATATTGCAATCGCTCACGCCCAGGTATTGGATAATTTGCTTAAGGTTTGTGAGATAGGCAAAGGCTTCGCCCGCGCTGCGGATATCCGGTTCGCTGACGATCTCGAGTAAGGGTACCCCGGAGCGGTTGAAGTCGACGCCGCTGTCGCCGCCGCCTATGGTATGGGTGTTGCGGGCGGTATCCTCCTCGAGGTGGCCCCGCGTAATGCCGATTCGTTTCGTGGCGCCGTTCACGTCGATGTCGAGCCATCCGTCGCGCGACAACGGCAGGTCATATTGGCTGATCTGGTAATTCTTCGCCAAGTCCGGATAGAAGTAGTTTTTCCGATCCATCTTGGACCAGCGCGAAATCGTACAGTTTAGGGCAAGGCCTACGGCCACCGCATATTCGACGGCCTTCCTGTTCAATACGGGCAACA
>DUZM01000198.1 GCA_013349485.1 Candidatus Hydrogenedentota bacterium
CTTTTGCGGTATCTCCGGCGGCCGCGCACAGCGCGGCCCGCAACTGGGCATAGGGACGCAGTGGCCCTTCTTGGCCTGCGCAGGCGGCGTAGGCCTCAACGGCGGCACCATGCTCGCCCAGTCGCTCGGCCTCACGCCCGGCGAGATAGTGGTCTGCGCCGGGCAGCGGCGTCGCGAACATGAAAGTGATAATGAGAACTACCGATGACGTCACGATACAACGGGCTCCGACGCGGGTGAGTATAGCTCATATCGAGCGCGGATTCATCCGGGGTATTTTCTTCGGGTCTGGTCTGGTAGTATGTGAAGGGCAATCTGAGCAGGAAGTTGAATTTGTACGAAGGCCGCTTATTGCGACTTGTTGCATTGCTGTTGCGGCCATAAGGGAATCCTGATATGAGGGCATTGATAGTAGCGGCACATCCCGACGATGAGGTGCTCGGCTGCGGCGGGACGATCGCCAAGATGGCGAAGGAAGGTCACGAGGTGTACGTGGCGATTCTCGGCGAAGGCGCTACGGCGCGCCATTCGGACCCGAGTCAAGGCAGCGGTGCAGCGGTTCGGCGACTGCAGGAATGCAGTCGTGCCGTGGCCGACTTGCTCGGGATCCGCGAAGTCATCGTACATAACCTGCCGGACAACCGGTTTGACACGGCGCCGCTGCTAGATATTGTGAGATGGCTCGAGGGCGTTTTGGATCGGATTCGTCCCGAGGTTGTTTACACGCACCACGGCGGCGATTTGAACATCGACCATGCCTTGACGTTCCGCGCTACGCTGACCGCTGCGCGGCCCCTTCCCGGAACGCCCGTCAAGGCCATCTACGCCTACGAGGTGCCGTCGTCAACCGATTGGGCGTTTCAGTCGTTCTCGACGCCGTTCCGTCCCAATGTGTTTGTGGACATCGCCGACACGCTGGAAATCAAGCTCGAGGCCATGGCGGCCTACGACAGCGAAACCCGGCCGTTCCCGCATCCGCGCTCGGCCGAGGCGTTATCGGCTTCGGCGCGCCGTTGGGGTTCCGCTGCGGGCGTGGCGGCGGCCGAGGCGTTTGAATTGGTGCGGGCATTGCGATAGCAGTGCGTTGAGTCGAAGATGAAGCGCCATCGGATCATATGGACAATAACCGGTGTTCTCGCGCTGATCGCGGCGATGACGTTTGTGGTCCGCGAGGTCGGTGAGGGGCCGCACGAGGCGGCTGACAACGCAACGACGTTGAGACGGGGCCGGCTCGTGGACGCGATGCTCGATCTCGTGGACAAGGACCCGCAGGCGCGGCGGCCGGAGACCAAGGCCGTGGTCGAGGCCTTGGCGACGCTTGCGGAACGCGGCACGGCGCAGTGTGCGGAAACCTACTACGCGCTGGGGGTTCGATTGCGGGGGCAGCGGGACTTTGAGGCGGCGGAAACCGCGTTTCGGCGCGCCATCGAGTTCGACCCGGACTGGAGTTGGCCGTATGACGGCCTGGGCTACGTACTGTATAGCCTGGGCAAACCCGAGGAATGCGAGGCGAACCTGAGAAAGGCCATCGCACTCGAGCCGTCGTGGAGTCGCGGCCACAACGACTTGTCGGTTGTGCTGCGCATGCAGGGCCGATTCCTCGAGTCCGCCGAGTGCGCCCGGCGCGCCGTCGAGCTTGATCCGCGAAGTCTGGCGGCCCACAACACCCTGGGCAACGTTTTGGTGTCGCTCGAGCGGTTTGACGAAGCGGCTGAAACGTACCAGAAAGCGATCGCGTTGAACCCAGAGCATCCAACGCCGTATTACAACATCGCCTGCATGAAGAGTCTCGAGGGCAAGCCCGACGAGGCCGTGCAGTTCCTCGAGAAAGCCATCGCAATCGATTCCATCTTTCGCGAAGAGGCGGCTGACGACGCCGACTTCGAGCCAATCCGCGACACGGACGCGTTCCGACGACTTGTGTTCGAGGAAAAGTAGGGTCGTAGGTCGATATGTACGGCGCAAAAAAGGGCGCAGGCATGTGGCACTCCCTGCCGTTGCACGTTTCTTGTGAATAAGGTAGTGGATGCAGTGGACAGGGTGGACGGGGCGGAACGGGCGACGCGGGTGAACTTTTATGGGTTAGATGGTGTCAAAGGGGTTGTGCGGGGCGACAAGGAACAGGGAGGGAGAACGATGAAACTCTGGTGGTTGCCTATAGGGATTGTCTTGACAGGGGTCCTGGCGGCGGGTGCGTGTTCCACTTCGGCCGTGGTTGCGGTGGAGCGGGCCGACATCGAACCGGTGGTCAGGGGCAACAGCGCGTTTGCCTTTGACCTGTATTCGCAGCTCAGCGACCGGGACGGCAACCTGTTCTTGTCGCCGTTCAGCATATCGAGCGCGCTGGCGATGACGTATGCGGGCGCGCGGGGCGCGACCGCTGCGGAGATGGCGCAAGTGCTTCATTTTGCGCGGGATCAGCAGGATCTCGACCCGGTATTTGGGGAACTGCTGCGTCAACTTCGGACGGAATCCGAGGGATGCGAGGTCCACATTGCGAACGCCCTTTGGGCGCAGGAGGGCTATGCTTTCCTCGATACGTATCTGGCTACGGGGAAAACGCATTATGCGGCGGCCTTGAACCTTGTGGATTACGTAAAGGCGGCCGAGGCGGCGCGCAAAACCATCAATGGGTGGGTCGAGGACGAGACTCGGGGGAAGATCGCGGACCTGATCCCGCCGGGCGTGCTCGATGCGATGACGCGGCTGGTGTTGACGAACGCCATCTATTTCAAGGGCACGTGGGCGCAAGAGTTCGAGCAAGCCAACACGCGCGATGAGGATTTCTGGGCGACGGCCGAACGCTCGGTGAAGACGCCGATGATGCACCACACGGGTCAGTTCGGGTATTTCGAGAACGAGGACATGCAAGCGCTCGAATTGCCGTACGAAGGGGAGGCGTTGGCGATGGTGGTGTTGCTTCCTCGGCGACGCGACGGCCTGCGCGCCTTGGAGCAATCGCTCACGGCGGAGGCGTTTGAACGGTGGGTGAACGGGCTCGGGAGGACGGAAGTGATCGTTTCCTTGCCGAAGTTTAAGATGACGAGCGAGTTTTCGCTAAAAGACACCCTTACGTCGATGGGGATGCCGCTGGCGTTCGGCATGAGGGCGGATTTCTCGGGGATGACTGGCAATACGGAACTGTTTATCTCGGCGGTGATCCACAAGGCCTATGTGGACGTAAATGAAGAGGGTACGGAGGCCGCCGCCGCAACGGGCGTAGTGATGCAACTGAAATCGGTCGCCGTACAGCCGCAGCCGAAGGTTTTCCGTGCGGATCATCCGTTCGTGTTCGTCATCCGCGACAACCGCACCGGCAGCATCGTGTTCGCAGGGCGGCTCGCGGACCCGACAACGTAATGCGGTCTTTTGACAGTTTCTAGAATGCGTCCTCGAAGTGCTCGATAACGGGTTTGCCGCGTTCGGGGATGCGGATGGCGATGACGTCGAAGCGGTAGTAACTAACGACGTTTTCCCGGTTGGCGATATATTGATGTGCGGCGGCGCGGATATGGCGCTGTTTGGCGGCGTTGACGCTTTGCTCCGGGGGCACCAGGGCGTCGTGTCGGCGGGTTTTGACTTCAACGAAGATGACCGTGTCGCGGTGGCGGGCGATGAGGTCGATCTCGTATCGTCCGAACCGGACATTGCGTTCGAGAATGCGGCACCCGCGTTTCCGCAAGTATCGGGCGGCGAGCTTCTCACCTTGGCGGGCTAGTGACACCGGTTTAGCAAAGGGCCACCTCACCCCTTGGCGTCCTCCGGCACGCCGGATATGCGGATTTCGTCAAAGGTGCGGTGCTGGTATGCGCGGATCCGACCCATTCGGCAGAGCTCGAGGACGGCCAGCAGGCAACATATGACCTCGATTTTGTGAGTGCACTGGCGGAGCAGGTCGGACCAGGCGACGCTCTCACGTTGGCCGAGGAGGTCCTCGATTCGGGCGATTTGGTCGTCGACGGAATACATCCGTGCGCCGACATCATGGATAATATCTTCGGAGAAGAAACGGATATAGGTTTTGAACGCCTGAATCAAATCGTAGAGGCTTACCTCGATGAGCTCCGGCTCGTCGTCGTGATCGAGTTGCGGTTTTACGGTTCGAGCGAACCAGTTTGCGCGTTCTTCTTCGAGTTGCTCGAGCCTTCTGGTTACGTCGCGGAAGCGGCGGTACTCGATGAGCTTGGCCACGAGTTCGAGTCGGGGGTCTTCTTCGAACAGTTCGTCTTCGTCGTCGGGCAGGTCGGGCAAGAGCATGCGGGACTTGATTTGTATGAGGGTAGCCGCCATGACGAGGAACTCGCCGGCGACATCGAGGTTCTCGCTGCGCATCACGTCCAGGAAGCGGAGATATTGCTCCGTGATCGTGGCTATCGGGATATCGAAGATATCGATTTCTTGGGCTTTGATGAGATACAAAAGTACTTCGAACGGCCCTTCGAATTTGTCCAAGTGGAGCCGAAGGACCTCGTCGGTCGCTTCGTCGACGATAAAGGCGCCGTGTTGGGCGTCGGGCGCAAGTGGGGTGCGGCTTGGGTGTTCGTTCGTTTGGGTCTCGACGTTGGCCATGGCCTACCTTTCGTCGGTCATTGAGAGTTTGAATGTCGCCGTAATTGTGCCGTTTTTATGGTAGGCGTGCAACGAAATCTCGCGTATTTGCCGCGCCTGCGCCACCCGCTCGGCCGCGTAGGCGCTGAA
>DUZM01000263.1 GCA_013349485.1 Candidatus Hydrogenedentota bacterium
AAGGCAGTACGCGCCGAAGAGGCCCGCCGCTATCCCCAAAAGAATTGACGCAACCAGAATCAGGCCACCCCCGCCCAAACGCGCATCCAGCCAGTTGCCGCCCCATACCCCCGCCACGATCGGGGCGGCTATCGTCAGCCCAAGCTGCATTGGCAACGCCAACGCACTTAAAGCGCCACCCTTGTCCCGTTTGCCGCTATCCGACACAAAAACACCCTCGCACTCGAGAATGAAGAATGCCAAACGTGCCACTGAAACCGATATGCGGTCGCTCTCGACTTCTGTCGGCGACGTCAGTTTCGCACTTGCGGCTTTGCCGCTACAAACCTGAACTCACTCAATAATCTCGTGGGTGAAACGATCGCGGTTTGCCCAGAACGGACATTGAGGGCATGTGGAGCCCTCGGGATAGTCCTTGCCCGCCTCGTGCGGGCACCCGATGATGCGATCCGTCACCACAACCGACTTTGCGCCGTGTTGCCTTATAAAGGTGACGATCTCGGCGGCAATTCCCGCGTCCTGGCGTATGTCAGCGGCCTCGGAGAACCATCGTTTCAAAGCGGACACTTCCGACGATTCGTCCGTGACAATCCCGACAGCCACTTTTGTCGCGATACGGTTGTCGGGCCCATAATACGCCACCGTGGCGATAGGATGGCCGCGGTAACCCCGTTTAGCGAGTTTCGCAAGCCGGTTGTTCCTGCGGATTCGCCTGCTCATACCGAAGCGTGCCTCCCTCCCTGCTATCGAGCTGGCCCCTGTGCCGCCTTCCGAATCACCGGCGATTATATCATACGCACTTGAAAACAAGCCCTTCGCAAAGGTATACGAAAGCGCACGTTCTTAAATGTTAGATTCAGTGATTGGAGAGAACCGAATGGCTTCTGAGCAAGATGGAAACGATAAGTGGCCGGAGAAGGCCTACAAAAACCTCGATTTTCTAATGGGGTCCGATGCGCGGCCTATCCGCGTCTTGTGCGAGTTCATCGAGCCGGCTACCCGATTCGAACGGCACAACGTCAAGGACACCATCGTGTTTTTCGGCTCGTCGCGCGCAACCCCGCGCGACGAAGCCGAGAGGGAGCTTGCGCAGGTCCGGGCCAAAGCGGCAGAAACCGGAACCCCGTCCCTTGAACTCGAGCGCGCCGAACGCGCCGTCGCCATGGCGCAGTACTACGAAGACGCCGCCGCGCTCGCCGAAAAACTCACCGCCTGGTCGCTCTCGTTACCCGAAAACTCCGGGCGTTTCGTGATCACCTCGGGCGGCGGCCCCGGCATCATGGAGGCCGCAAACCGCGGCGCAGCCGCAGCCGGCGGCAAATCCATAGGACTCAATATCAGCCTGCCCTTCGAACAGCAGCCCAATAGATATCAGACAAACGAACTGGCGTTCGAGTTCCACTACTTCTTCATCCGCAAATTCTGGTTCGTGTATCTAGCCAAGGCGCTCGTCATCTTTCCCGGCGGGTTCGGCACTTTCGACGAATTGTTCGAACTACTAACGCTCGCCCAGACAAAGAAGCTTGCCAAATACGTCCCAATTGTTATATACGGCACGGACTACTGGAACGATATCATCGATTTTGACGCCCTGGTGCGATGGGGAACCATCAACCCCGAAGACCTCAACCTCTTTCAGTTCCACGACAGCGTCGACGGTGCCTTCGAGTTTCTCAAAACCGAACTGACAAAACACTACGTCTAGGGCGACGAAGAGGCCGTCGAATTCACAACGAAAGCGCACCGCCGGGTAGCGACGCCGCACGCACCCTTTCTTGCCCGCCCCTATGCGTCGGTTTGGCGACATCGTTGACAGGGCGCCCTGCGTTGTATATGCTGCCCGCGTGCACGCGCAAGGGGGAATTCCCAAACGGAGAGAAGGTATGAAGCGGTACGACTTCGGAAAACGCAGCGGGTTCAAAGTCCCTCGGGCCACCATCGGCGCCATGCGGCTACCCAAGGACGACGATGAGGCGGTCGCCCTTATTCGGCACGCCATCGACGCCGGTATGAACTACCTCGATACGAGCCGCGGCTACGGCGACTCGGAAATCAAAGTCGGCAAAGCCCTCAAGGACGGCTATCGCGAGAAGGTCATTCTCTCGACGAAATGGGCACCCTGGATCACGAAGATCGAAGAATCCGACGACGCTTCGGCCGACTGTACGCGGAAACGCATCGAGGAATCCATGAAACGGCTCGACGTGGACTACCTCGACTATTACCAAGTCTGGAACATCGTCAACCGGGAGACCTACGACCAGGCCGTCGCCAAAGGCGGCATGGTTGACGGCATCCACAAAGCCATTGACGAAGGCAGCGTCGGCCACACCGGATTCACCACCCACGATTCCGTCGAGAACCTGCTGACCTACATCCCCGAGGTCGATTGGGCCGAGATCATATTGTTTACCTATAACCTCTTGAACCGGACCTATGCCCCCGCGATCCAGGCCGCCCACCAGCGCGGCATCGGGACAATTGTCATGAATCCGGTGGGCGGCGGCGCCCTGGCCGAGCAAAGCAGCGTATTGAAAAAACTCGCTGACGACGCCGCGGCCCGTTCCGTGCCCGACCTCGCGCTGCGCTACGTCCTCGCCAACCACAACGTGAACACGATGCTCGTGGGAATCACCAGGCAAACCGACGTGGACGATGCCGTCGCCGCGACGCAAGAAACGCCGTTTTCACCGCAAACTGTGGCGAAAATCGAGGGTTTCCTGGACGGCATGACCAAAGAGAACGTAGGCTTCTGCACCCTGTGCAAATACTGCATGCCGTGTCCACAGGAGATCGATATCCCGGCGATTATGTCCTGCATCTACGACTATCGCTACTGGGACCTCAAAAAGACGGCGCGCGAACGGTACAACAAACACATGAAAGGCCCAAAAGCCGACGCCTGCACCCAATGCGGCGAATGCGAAGAGAAATGCACCCAAAACCTCGAGATCGCCAAAGAAATGGCCTTTGCCAAAGAACACCTCGCGGAGGAAACAGCGGAGTCCTAACCGGCAGGGCCTCAGTATCTAAAATGGTCGGGGCGACTGGATTTGAACCAGCGATCTCTTGACCCCCAGTCAAGCGCCTTAACCGGGCTAGGCCACGCCCCGACCCGTGCGTCATTCTTCGTCGAGCAAATCAAGCAACGCGCGCACTTCGGCCTCGATTTCGTCCAGTAAGTCAATGGCTTCTTGCCGGGTTTTCGGCCGCCCTTGACCGTACAATTCCTGCGACAGGGCCCGGCTCGCGCCGCGCGTCGTCATCCCTTCGTGCCGCAGAAGCTGCTTGATGCGCCGTATAACGTTAATGTCTGCCGGCGTGTAGTACCGGCGATTGGCTCGGTCCCGTTTGGGTTTCAACTGCGGAAACCGGCTTTCCCATTGCCTAAGCGTATGGGCCGGGACATCGACGAGCCGACAGACCTCGGAAATCCCGTATCGCCGGTTTTCAAGCGCAACCATTCTACCCAACCTGTCTACTGATTTCAATCCAACTTCGGCCTGAACTCGCATCCCTTCCGTACGAAGCGTATCAGTTCAACCCAGGGCGTTCAACCCAGACCACGTTGTTTTCCGGCGGCGGAGACGATATGATCCGCAATCGCCTCGTTGCCGGTTTCAAGATAGGAAAGTGCCTGTGGACACTCCTGCCGAATCGTCGCCGGTCGTAACCGTTGATTGCCAATATATTCAGCGCGGCCGCGCATCGGCCTATCTGCTCGTGGACGGCGACCAAGCGGCCTTTGTTGACAACAACACGCCGCGTGCCGTACCGCTGTTGCTTGATGCGCTCGAAGCGCGCGGACTTAGGCCGGAACAAGTGGCCTACGCCATTGTCACGCACGTTCATCTCGACCATGCAGCGGGCACGGCCGCCCTCCTTGGACACTGCCCGAACGCGCACGTCATTGCCCACCCGCGCGCATCGCGGCATTTGGCCGACCCCGCGCGGCTCGTCGCAAGCGCAAAGCAGGTGTACGGCGACGCGGTTTTCGAGAAACTCTATGGAACGATCGCGCCCGTCGATGCCAGCCGGATACGAACCGTCGAGGACGGCGAAACGATGCAGTTGGGCGCTCGGACGCTCGAGTTCCTGCACACGCCCGGCCATGCCAACCACCACATCTGCGTGTACGATGCCGGCTCGCGCGGCGTCTTCACAGGCGATGCGTTCGGCGTAACCCCGCCGGCGCCGGACCCTACGGCGCAGCGCGTTATGCTCTTCTCGTGCCCCCCCACAAGCTTCCGGCCGGACGAAGCGCGCACCAGTCTACGGCGCCTGCTGGCCACAGGCGCCGAGCGCGCGTATCTTGCCCATTTTGGTGAGGTTACCCATCTAGACGCTGCCGCCGAGCAACTCCGCCGTTTCGTCGACGCCTTCGAGACAATTCTGAACGACGCGGCGGCCTCGGACGAACGCGGCCCGGCGCTGGAGGCCTTTTGCGAGGCCCAAATCCGCAACGCCATGACGCGCGAAAGCAAGAACCGGCCCGTTCCCCTCAACGACCAAGACTGGGAATGGTTCGCTGCCGACATCCGGATGAACGCTCAGGGAATCGCCTATCTGGCCGAGAAACAGGCCATGCAGCGCGGCTGAGGTGAAAAGAGGGCTCCGCCGCCGCCAAAGACCGTGACGAACTCGTGTCACGCCCCGCGGATCCACCCAAATTCCCCAACCGCGTGTCG
>DUZM01000124.1 GCA_013349485.1 Candidatus Hydrogenedentota bacterium
AGGCGTCCGAGAACCAATGGAAATTCGAATCAGCAAAAGCGCCAAGACGTGTTCGGAATGCCGGCGCCCCTTTGTCCACAACGAAGAAGTGAATTCGCTGGTGCGCATTCAGGACCGGACCCTGGTCCGTGAAGACTACTGCCGCAATTGCTGGCGCGAGGGCCGCACGACCGACGCCTTCTCGGCTTGGGCGCCCCGGTTCTATGACCCGCGAGTTGCAGAAAAGGAACCCCCCGAGGTATTCTCCCCCTTGCGCCGTCTGTTCTACGAGGCAGCCGACGCCAGCGACCGACGCGATATTGCGAAGGCGTACTTGGCGGCGCAACTGCTTCGCCGCCAAAAGGTTTTCCGCCTGATCAAGGATACAGACGACCTGGACGGAGAAGAACGCGTATCCCTGTTCTCCGATCGCATCAGCGACAGACTGATCGAGGTGCGCGACCCCAACTTGACCGACGAGGAGCTTGAGGAGGGACGGCAGAGACTCATGGAACGACTCGGCCAATTGGAGGCCCCTGAGGGCCAGCCAGAAGCCGAATAGAGCGCCGACCATGCCCAACACCGGAAAACCGAAGTCCTTCTTGAATAAGGACAAGTATACGGCTCAACTTACATCGGGGCAGCTCATTCTGGCCATCTGCGGCCTTCTTTTGATTGTACTAATGTGTTTTCTGGGGGGTATGCTAGTCGAGAGGTACAGTACTTCTGCCAGAATGCGCCAAGTCGGAATCAACCGGGATACGGTTCAGCCGCCCTCAAGCGCCGGCGCTCAAACGCACACCGAAAGAAGGCAAGTCACGCCGAGAACCGGGCCACCAACGGCCACGGCCTCGAGAGGCCAGCCGCGTATAAGGGAGTTCCCCGCGCCTTCCCCTGCGGCGCGGCCGGACAAGAAGCCCGGTGCGCCGGCCCCGGAAGCGCCCGTAACGACCCCGCCTCAACCCACGGAACCTTCCGCCGAGCCGCCGCCTCAAGAAAGCGTCTCCCCTGCCCCGCGAATGGACACGCCCGCGGTCCCTGCCCGAACGACTTCTGCGCCGCCCCAGGAGCCAACCGCAAGAGACCGGCAAGCCCAGACACCCAAACGACCGGATGCTCCCGCCCCAGACCAGAAAAGGTGGACGGTGCAAGTCGCTGCCTTCAGCGCCTCGAACAAAGCGATGGCGGAGAAGTATAAGGCCGTGCTCGAATCGAAAACGGACCTGAACCCCACGCTTGTATATTCAGAGGACGGGAAGTATATTCAAGTTACGATTGGGGAATACCCAGACAGAGCAGCCGCCTTGCTGGCGAGGGATAAACTAGTTGCAATGAGCGACGAGGTAGGGCGCAAAACCGGCTTCAAGGACTGCTTCAAAGACTGCTTCGTACCCTCCTCGCCAGTTGATTGAGCCGACATGAGAGGAATCGCTATGAGGGTAGCAATCGTTGGCCCTGGGGCGTTGGGGTGTCTGTTCGCGGCAAGATTGGCAAGAAGCGGCACGCAAACCACGCTGGTCGATTACCGCGCGGACCGCGCGGCAAGGTTAAGCGAAGTTGGCATCACCGTCGAGGGCGCCGACGAAACCTATTCGGCGACCCTCCCGGTCGTTACAACCCCCCCGCAACGGCAAGACCTTGCAATCATTCTCACAAAAGCGTACGCAACCGCCGAACTCAGACTGCCCTCGAATACGCCCATTCTCACCTTGCAGAACGGGCTGGGAAACGTTGAGACACTCTGCGCGCTCGTTGGGAGCGCCGCCGTACTCGCAGGGACCACCGCCGAGGCCGCCACCCGGCTCGGGGAGGGCCACGTGAGACACGTCGCCGGCGGCCACACAATATTGGGCGCCTGGACATCGTGCAATCCCCAGCCGGCATTGGACGCGCTCACCGCCGCCGGCTTCGAGGTCGAACTAACCGACGCGCCAGGCCAAGCCATCTGGCAAAAGGCCGCCGTCAACGCAGGCATAAACCCAATCACCGCCTTGCTCAACGTGCCCAACGGCGAGCTCCTTCGGATTGCGGAAGCGCGTCAACTCATGCGCGACCTCGTCGTCGAGGCCGTGAAAGTCGCCACGACCGAGGGCTATCGATTCGACCGAAGTCTCGTCGAACAGGCGGAAGAAGTGTGCACTACCACCGCAGACAACATCTCCTCAATGCTTCAAGACGTCCGCGCCGGCAAGCGGACCGAAATCGACGCCATCAGTGGAATGATCATTCAACGGGCACAGGTCTCCGCCCTCCACACGCCAAGGACGCGCGTGGTATGGCAACTGGTAAAAGGCCTGGAACGACGGGCGAAACAAGAGTGAAGCGGTCGTGAAAAACAGCGGCGCGCCTCGGGAACATCCCGCACCGTACTCGTTCAAGCAGAAGCTCATCCTCCGTTGCCTGCCGCCGATCATTGTGGCCGCCTACAAGGCCCTGGCGGCCACATGCAGCAAGGAAAGGCCCCGGGGATCCGCTATCTCAACGGATCTCCTTCAAGAAAACGCTTGTGCCATAATCGCGTTGTGGCACGAGGTCTTGGGTCTGGCTGCGTTCTGCTTCAGAAACAGGGGCTACTGCACGTTGACCAGCAAAAGCTACGACGGCGAACTCGCCGCTCGGGCCGTACGCTGTTTCGGCATCGAGGCCGTGCGAGGTTCCTCGTCCCGCGCCGGCCTTCAGGCGCTGCATGAACTCGAGAGGGTTCTCGAACACGGTGGCGTCGTCGGCCTCACGGTGGACGGCCCGAAAGGTCCCCGGCGCAAGGCAAAACCCGGCGTGGCAATGCTCTCAGCGCGTTCGGGCGTCCCCATTATCCCCGTCGCGTTCACGGCACGCCCCGGGTGGCGCCTTGGCACCTGGGACAAGCTGGTGGTTCCGAAACCTTTTGGACGCATTGTTCAAGCTTGCGGCCAGCTCATCCCGCCCCCCGAGAGCGGCTCAAGGGAGGCCATCGAGGAGACCCGTCTGCGCGTCGAAAAGGCGCTAGACGCCCTCCACCAGGAACTCGAGTAACCCGGAATCGAGCTTTCAGCCGTCAACTTCAGCTTCTTGGCGACCTGGTGTCGGACAATTGTCCATGAGGCAGCATGAAGGCTTTCCGGCAACTGCCGGCATGGCGGAGAGCCAATAGTGGAAAGCTGACGGCTGACACCTAACCGCTTGCCTTCGCCTCACGGCGCCGAAGTTGCCCGCACGCCGCATCGATGTCTCTGCCGCGTTCATGTCGCAGTGTCGCCCGAAGCCCCCGGCGGACGAGTTCGTTCCGAAACGCGCGACATTCTGCCACAGGCGGCGGTGCGAAATCGGCGCCCCGCACGGTATTGTAAGGAATCAAGTTCACTGACGTTCGGAGGCCACTGAGCAACTGGGCCAGTTCCTTCGCGTCGCGTCGGGAATCGTTGACGCCATCGATCAATACCCACTCGAAAGTAACGTTGCGTCTTGTTTTCTTTACATAGTTGTGGACGGCGGCCATTAATGCGTCAAGTGGATATTTACGGTTTAACGGAACCAGCCTCGATCGCAATGCGTCGTTCGCAGCGTGGAGGGAAATGGTCAACCTGACCTGCCATTTCTCATCGGAAAATAGGGCGATTCCTGGCACATCGCCCACCGTCGAGATTGTGAGCTTTCGGGCGCCGATTTCGAGGCCTTCTTTGGCCATGAGCAACCGGACGCTGCGGACCACAGCGTCGTAGTTGAGGAAAGGTTCCCCCATTCCCATGTAAACAATATTTGGCGTCCTCCCCCCGAGGTCCTCGTCGGCCAACATCCGCAATGCCTGCTCGACAATCTCTCCGGGCGCCAAGTTACGCACGAAACCGGATTGGCCTGTCGCGCAGAATACGCATTTCAGTGGGCATCCCACCTGCGTGGATAGGCAAAGACTGGTTCGGCCTCGGTTTCTCAAGACAACCGACTCTATCGTTTCACCGTCCGCCAACCGAAACAGGACCTTCTTCGTGCCTGTTCGCGGCGAGCAATAGGTCTCAAGCGGAACGAGATAGTGGTCGGGGCATGTTTCTGCCAGTCGTTTTCGCAGACCCGTCGGGAGGTCGGACATGTCATCGTAGTCGAATACCCGCTTTCGATGAAGCCATCTGAAAACCTGCCTTCCTTGATAAGGCTCGATGCACAATCCCGCAGCGATTTCGGCAGGCGTAAGATCAGTCAGATGAAGCGTCGTCTTCGGGCGGCTCGAGTTCAAACAAGGCATCCTCCATTTCCAGGTTCACGCGGATGTTGCGGATTCTGCTGACGGTTAGCGTGGCGCCCTCGTCAGGAAACTCGACCTGCACACGGCGCGGAAATAGCACGCCATCCACGTCGGCGTAGTCATTCATGGTCACGGTTAACGTGGGGCGCCCCTGCTTGTCAAGCAGATCATTCCGTGCGATCACCCACGGCGGACCTTGGACCTCGATCCGTTGACGCGGACGTCGCCGGGGCCCTATGTCGAGCGTAACCGGCTCGACGCCGGTCAGCCGCACGTCGCCAAGCGACAACGAGTCCCAAGATCCCGGGGAAAACATCTCCTGCACGATTTCCGGCGACATGCCCGGGGCAACGTCGTCCAGCGGCATGCCTTCCGGGTAGTAGTGCCGCTTTTCCCCT
>DUZM01000275.1 GCA_013349485.1 Candidatus Hydrogenedentota bacterium
ACGAGGCCCCTTCTCCCTCGCCTTCACCTTCGCCCACTCCCTCTCCTTCGCCTTCCCCGGCGTCCAGGACGACGATGGCCGTGACGCTTTCGTCCTGATTGACGGTAATCCCCGTGACGAAACTCGCGGTGTCTGCAACGTTGCCTACCTAATGGTCAAAGAACCACCCGGTGTTGGCAGCTGTGCCGAGTTGCACATCCGCTGTAAACGCCGGTTGAGAAGTGCGGCGGTGGAAAAGGCGGTCGAGAAGTGAAGCACCCTTGGTAGGAGCAAGCGCTTGCAGTCCGGGAATATCTTGAAATTAGCAGTATTGTCGGAGCCTGTCAGCGCGTCGGAGCCGGGCTTCCGTGCCCTGCTTGATTAGCGTTGCGGAGCGTCGGGAATTCGGATATGGGCTCGTGCATGAGGTCGGTTCATTCTTGCGCCAGCGGGCCGCGCACGGTTGGCGCAATAAAGTTTCCACGAAGGTTGTTGCAGAAGACAGGCCGAGGATGCCGGGAAGGTGAGCTTGGGACCGATGGCGACGTGCCGCGCGGGTTCGTGCTTGGCTGCTCAGGCACCTGCTAGTCGATGGCTTGAAAGGGACGGGGGTATGAAAGGGTTGCAGATGATTACGATAGCGTTGGCTGCGTATTGGCTTTTGTGGGCGCCTGCACGTGGTGAGGAGGCGGATACCGGCAAAACAGATGCTGCTCCGCCTGCTGTTGAGGAGCTGAGGACCTCGATGGTCGTGGATTTCGGTGCGAAGGAGAAGCCGTGGCGGAATATTGACGATGTCGTGATGGGCGGCGTTTCGCGAAGTCAGTTCACGGTAAAAGACGGCGTCGGCATATTCGAAGGGAACGTATCGTTGGAAAACAACGGCGGATTCGCCTCCGCACGCTCGGAACCGCGCGACGTGGACTTGAGGGGTTACACGGGCCTGATCCTACGTGTTCGCGGCGACGGCAAACGGTACGGGCTCCGGCTCAGAACGAGAGCGGACTTCGACGGCGTCAGTTACCAGGCGCCTTTGCCAACAAAAGCCGGCGAATGGCAAGAGGTCCGCATCCCGTTTGCTGATTTCAAACCCGTTTTCCGTGGCCAGGTTGTTCGGGGCGCGCCGGCGCTCGACCTCGAGAACATCAAGACCTTCGGCTTCATCATCTCCGACAAGCAAGAAGGTCCGTTCAAGCTCGAGGTCAAGTGGGTCAAGGCCTACGCGCCTGTTTCTCAGAAAGACACGGCCAGCGATGCCGCACCCAAAACCGACTAAGGATTCCTCATCCGGCCTTGTATGAGCGTGGCAAGTTCTACCCGAGGTCCGCGATGATTCGTCTGATATATGTTACGTCGCGTTCCATGACGGCGATCCGTTCTTCGGGCGTGGCGAACTTGCTTAGGCATTCGTCTTCGATGCAGAGGTCGCCCTCGTATCCGGCTTCCCTGAGGATCCTGGCCACCTTGGTGTGGTCGATGTCGCCTTCATCGATTGGCGACGCGTATTTCCCATATTCCCAGCCGACCTCACGCGTCTTCTCACGCACGTCTTCGGGGTAGTTGATGTTCTTGACATGGGTGTGTTTTGTGAACGGGGCCAGGATATTGAGGATGCCGTACACCTCGGACAGCGGATAGCCCCGCCAATAGAAGTTGCCGGTGTCCATGGTCGCGCCAAGACGTTCGGACCCGACGGTCTTGTAAACGTTGAGCTGGAACGCAAGGTCGTTGCCTTGGACCCCATGGTTCTCAATTCCGAGCGCGACGTTCGAGCCCTGCGTGCGCTCGAGGGCCGCGCCGAGCCCTTCCGAGAAGAGACGAACGCGCGTCTCGAAATCGAGGACCCTTTCCTTTCTCATCATCGAGTCGATACGCACCGCGGGTATCCCGACCAAGTCCGCCAGCTCGATGGCCCGGGCCACCCACGCCGCGTTCGATTCCGGGTCACCCGTGCTGAAGTCGCACGCGGTCAAGAAGCATATGGGTCGAAGCCCTAGACTTTCTATGTGTCTTCTGTACGCACTGGCGTCTTCGTCGGTTAGTAGCCGGGTCTTTTCGATGGTGTCCATTGTCGCCACCGAGAAATCGGCGTCGAGTTTGATCTCGACGGCATCGACGCCGAGATGACGCATGCCTTCAAGAGGCGTTGCGAACTCGCCTCCCGAAACGAACCAATCGCGCAGGGAAACAAACATAGCGCCCCTATTCTTGACTATCCCGCCTATAGTCTTGTCATTATCCAGCGGCCCCTAGTTTCATGCGGGCCGACTGTTCTTGGGCCAGTTATATGAGGGACACAAACAATGCCGGATGTACACGAGACCTTGCCGTGTTCGGCCCTCTGTTCGCGGCCTTCGGGAACTCGGGATCGGAGTCACTCAACCGCTTCGGATCTGTAGCGCGGATCGAAAGCGCTCTGCAGCCCCCATCGGGACCCGCATCAGCGGCCCGTCGTCGTGTTCTGCCATGACCTTGCCCGTCGTCTCACCTAAGATATGGCGGTTCACTGTGGCGCTGGCGAGTCATTTTCGCGCAGGCTCTCCGAAAGCTTCGTCAACTTCCTCCAGGATTCGGGATCGGTACGCTTCAACTGCTGCAATGCCGACGCACGTATCAGCAGGCGCCCGTACGGCCTCTCCAATCCAATCAAAGGATCGTCGTTCTCTTCGTCGTCCATTGTCTTGCTCCTGATCTGCCATAGAGTGTAGCCTTTCAGCGCCGTGATCGCCACCCTCTCGGGCCTTCTTGGAGGCGCTCGTGGTCCAAACCTGCTTGAATACGCTCAGCACTGAGACTAAGCTGGTTCAAGCGCACGAGTAATTGCTGCGCGTAGGTTCATATGGGGAATTCCGCGAGTATCCGGTCCGGAGCATTGCTCGTGTGCTGCCAACTCGAAGGAGGGAATGGGGATGAGTAACGGATGGGACCCTTTCTTAGGTGTGCAAGGGGGCAGTGATCGAGGCCAGCGTTTTCCCGGGCCTCAACATTACACGGGCGGGGGCTTATACCCATCGGATTTCGGCGATACGATGGGCCCACTGCTAATCATAGCGGGCGTAGTCGCGATCGCACTCGGGGTCATCGGTGGGCTCTGGGTCATCGCACGCTTGAGCAAGCTTGACGAAGGAATCGCCATCGGCGTTGGCCTGATCTTAGGTTTTTACAGTTGCGCGCTGGGTGTGCTGAGTTTTGGCATGGCACGAATCCTGGCGGCAACAAAGGCCCTCCTTCGCCGGCCTGGACCTGCCCCCGAGACGGCCCCGGCGCCCACCAAGTGCCCAGGTTGCGGCAAAGCATATCCAACAGACTGGACGGGCAAGTTCTGTGAGGAATGTGGGGCGAGTCTGTTTTAGTACGCAGACCCATTTCCGGTCGGCATAGCTGCGAAAGATCCGCCTTTGAGAGGCCTCAGCCGTTTTGCTTTGCCGGGTGCGTTCTCAGGAGAGAGGTCAAAAAAGGAGCAACGCAGAATGGGAAGACATACCCGAAAACTACAGATTGCGACCGCGGTAGCGTTGGCATGTCTGCTCCTGGAGACCGTGGCTCCTCTGCTCACGAAGTCCCGCCCCGTGCCATCTGAGGCAATCGGGCTGCTGGTCTTCTTGGGCGTCCTCTTCTTTGTCCAGAAGGCTTCCTCGCGCTGGATTGCTCTGGTTGCCTTCTGCGGCGTTCTCCAGAACCTGGTCGTGTATCTGATTTGCGTTCGAGGTCCCGGTTTCGGCTCCACGTCCTCCAATAGTGCAGTACTTGGTGGCAGCGGTATCATCTACACGGCTGCGCTCCTGCTTTTCTTCGGTTACCTCGCCCTCAGACAAAGGGGCGTTGCCAGGTGGGTGACACTGGCGGCCCTTTGTGGCCTGGCTCAGAGAGCTGCAGTCGTATACTTGGGCCGTCCGACGGCATGGCTGTTCGGGAAGCACCTAACTGTCGCCTACACTGCGAGCTACTTGTGTAACAGGGGATCATTCATGCTGTTCTTGGGTTTCCTTCTTGTCCGGTCGATTTGGCGACGCGGCCGAGATGAGGCGGCGTCGTCACCCGGGAGGGGCGTGGCATAGGATAGAGTCAGCTACGAAGCTTGATTTGCGTCATTGCGAAACCACTATGTGCCGTCCCGCCTCGTGGACATAGATGGTCGGCGGTAACATGCGGTGAATCGAGGTCGGAAAGAGCAAGCATATAATGGGTCCATTGACACAGAAAGGAGACGTGTAGGCGATGGTACGCATTGAGTTTCTGATCGTTGGATTGGTTCTGGTGGCCGTCGGCGTCGGCCTGTGCATTCTGGGCTACAACGAGTTGCAGCCGACCACCGGGGACAAAGCGGTCGGGTTCCTGGAGGAATTGACAGGGGAGCCGGCGCCCTCCGAGCTCAAGAGCCCAAAGGGACGCGCGTACGCGTTTCTGGCCTGCGGCGCCCTCGCTTTTGTGGGGGGCCTAGGACTCATCCTTTGCAGCCGCAGCCGGACGAATCCAATCCGCGAAGAGCAGGGATGACGCATAGCGGCGGGTTTGCGCGAACGGCTAACCGTGATCCGGCAAAACCTATCGATAGCATACGTAGCGGCTACATTGCATAGGAGAGTAGCGCATCATGAAGCGATGTCCCGCAT
>DUZM01000180.1 GCA_013349485.1 Candidatus Hydrogenedentota bacterium
CCAAACGGGGCGAGCGCCTCGACGACGCGTTTGTCATCGGCGGCAACGACTACTTCAGTTACACGGGTTGCAGCACATGTGCGCTCATAGGTGTGCAGGACCATGGGTTTTCCTGCGAGCGGGGCAATGACTTTTCCGGGGAACCGCGTCGAGGCGAATCGGGCGGGAATTACAGCCAACACTTCAGGAATGCCCTCGGGAACGGCTGCCGACATTGTATTCCAGTAACCTCAGACGCACCGCTGCTGTAACAAATTGTCGCAAAAAAGGTTAGGAAGTAACGAGAGGAGTCCCGCGTCCTAACGGGACCTTACTGTAGCACACCCGTCGGCCGTTTTCAACGTTCGGGTTTGAGAATTCTTTTCACGCGTTCTTTGGAAACGCGATAGGCCCGGCGGTTGAACGTTAGACAGTAGTGTCCGTCATCTTCAGTGACCTTCTCAGCAGGCTGGGTGAGCCCGCTGCGAAACTCGACCGTGTAGTACTTCTTGCCCGTTCGGGGCAGGGCCGAAGCGCTTCGCGCTTCTGATTTCTTGAGCACAATGTCGCCGATGCCGTATCGGGTGTATTCATCGCGGTAACGACGCACGCGGTTCACGTACTCGCGGGTTTCTTTATACGGGGGCACGCCACGATACTTCTTAACTATCTCCGGGCCGGCGTTATACCCGGCCAGCGCGCGATCGAGATCGTTCTTGAAATACGCGAGCAATCGCGACAGGTATTGTGCGCCGCCGGCGATGTTCTCGGCCGGATCGAAAATACGGTCGCCGTTTACGCCCATGTCTTCGGCAGTGGCCGGCATCAGTTGCATCAATCCCCGCGCGCCCGCACGCGATACGGCATAGGGGTCGAAATCGCTTTCGGCGCGCATTACGGCGACAATGAGCGCTTCGTTTACACCGTATTTACGCCCGCAACGCCGGACAAGGTAGCGCAGATTGGCCGGGGAGTAATCGTACGGCGACTTGAGAGATTGGAACCTGCCCGGTACGGTGATAGGCTCGAACTTAATCGATACCTCTTGGTAGTCGCCGTCGCTTCGATAGCGTTCGGGAGCGTTGGTGACGACTATCCGGCCGTGTTTGTCCAGGAAGTAGGCGCCTCGATTGTCAACGTTCTCCGCGGGCAGAGGCGGGCCGTTGTCGGGCGGATTCTCTTCGCTCCCCGTTTCTTGGGCCGCAACGTGCCACGGCCAAAGGGCTGCGAAGACCACGACCGAAACCACAACGAGCGCCGTCACGGTAAAGTGGCCATAGGCCTCCGAGGCCCTCATCCATAACATCCTGCATTTGCGGCCGTGCCGTGCGGGGTCGTGTATCGCCGATCGTTTCGCCATACCGGCAGGACTATACCGTGTGGATTGGCGCGGGGCAAGTCCTGCGGTCGCGGTGGAACGCGACCCCACCATGCCCGAGGTGAAACGCAGCGTCCCGCGCGAGGGTCGAGCTCCCGCTCGAACGTCGTTACCGGGATTCTGGGCGGCCCATACGGCACCGACGCGATTTCTTCCCAAGCAGTCTCGATTGCCGCAATAGCGATTGCCATCATTCTCCTTTGGGCACGAGCTTACCGCTTTGCCATATGTATCTTCCGGACTGGCCAAAATATCCGCCTTCTGCCCCGTTTTCTATATCATCCTTCGAGAATACTCCAAGCGCGTCCAAGTCCGGGTTGATCCGCACGCTAGTGATCTGATAGGTGCTCACGCTGGTCTCCCTGTAGCCAGGCCAGCTAACTGTGAATCCACTGGTTCCCCCCATGGGAAACCATACCCCGTCGATCTCTTCGAACGAGACGTCTTGCACGAAGTGCTCCTCGTACAAGTTCCCTTCTCGCCGCTTTGTTACATCTGGGTAAACGACATCGCCGGTCTTGGTGTAATACTCCGCCTGCGCGATGTTATAGCCGTGTTCTGGATCTAACCAGATGGTGCCCCGCCCATATTTCGAGGCAAAATCAAGTCCGTAACAATCGACACCGTTCAAGTTCTTCGGAGCCGGCTGAACAGTCAGACTGTCTGCGTTATCCAGGAGAACATCCATTCTGAGCGCGTCTACGTTGACGAAGCCTCGAAAGCAGTGACCTTCACTAAGTCCCGCCAGACTCTCGTAGGGCGTCAATCGGCCTTGCCTGATTGGCTGTGTGTCGATAGAGAACTCTCCATGTGCCGCTCTGGTGGAATCCGGCCTCTTGTGGTAGTTCCACTGTTCCTTACCATCGAACGTGGTTCTGTACCGCATCGGATTCTCCTCTGCGTAGAATCGGTCGCCTTTATTGCCCCACCGCTTGCTGCGAATTGCCACCCGGTGACCGTCCGTTGCCAGCTCGCCCGCACTCCGACGCACACCTTCGGCGCGTACCGAACCCGGCCCCAAAAGCCCCGGACCAAAGTCGGCTTCATACCGCGTGGAGTTCGTGAATTTCAAGACAAAGCACTGCTGGTCGGTGAGTGCCTGTTTGTACTTCTGGACCAACGTACGGGCAGTTATTTCAGCGGGAACCGGTGTAGCATTGCTGGCGTAGTATGCCGCGCCGCCAGCGACGGCCGCGACGGCGATGCTGCCGACAACTACGAGTCTTATGCCGAGGCCGGCGGTGCAAGACGCCAGTTTAGCGACAGGCGCCGCGGCCTCGGGGATAAGAGCGGCTGCGGCCTGCTCAGCCCCAGCGGCTACGCCCGTAGCCGCTTCCTGGGGCGCGCCAAGGTTCGTGCACCACGAGAGGAGTTTTGCGAACGGACGGAGGCACCATGCGGCTGCCTCGGCCGAGGATCCGGCGGCCTGTTGCGTGGCAGGCGCCCACGCCGGTATCCGCGGCAGCGCGCACAACACGCCGAGTCCAAACGCCTTGCCGGGCCGCGTCTTCGCAAGCGACTGCTCGACAAACGCCGCCATCTCGGACTTGAGCATCTGCCGGCCCCGGTGAAGCCGTTGCCGGAGGGCGTTGGAGGAAATGCCCAACGTCTGGGCGGCGCGATCGGCCGACTGCCCTTCCCGGTAGAATAGAATCAAGGGAACCCGGTACGTCTCGGGGATTTGCTCGATCGATCGCCAGAGCACCGCTTGTTCTTCTTCAGTGATGGCTAGTTCGCGCGGACCCGGTCTGACCGCCGCCAGGCTAGCCGACGTATCCAGCGGTTCCGCCTTGGCCATGACGTCCCGCCGCCGATTGGCCAGGTAGCGTTTGGCGAGGTTCCGGGCAATGGAGCACAGCCACGGCCGGAACTTGCTCGAGTCTTTCAGAGCGCCCAGGTGGGTCCATGCCGCCACAAACGTGTCCTGGGCCAGGTCTTCGCTGAGCGCGAGGTCGCCCGTGCTGCTGTACATGATCGCGCACACCAACGACTTATACCGCTCGACAATGTCCGCAAACGCCTGCCGGTCGCCCGCAGCCGACGCGTCGAGCAGCGTCTTATCTGTAGTCGTTATGCCATCCATTGTACAGACCCTCCAGAAACCATCTCTACATATTAGAGACGAAAAAGAGGGAACGTGTTACAAAGAAATTGCCCAGATGTCGCCCAGCGAGCACTCATCGACCCTGCGGCAGGGTCGAGCTCCCGCTCGACCGTCTTCGGTCGCACCCTTTTTGCGGCCGCGACGGAGCGCGACCCTACCACTCGGTCGCGGTGGAACGCGACCCTACCGGCCGTAACCGCCCGCGAGGCGGCGCGCCGGCGCCGTATTGCGTTCGTGGTTCGAGTGCGCCTAGAATACCAGCGGAATATCTGCGGCGGCGAGTGCCGCATAAGGACACAAAGGCCCTATGGCGCAATGAGTAGCGCATTCAACATGCGGCGCCGGCGGCGCAAACCGGCGATCAACATTACATCGCTTATTGACGTAATGTTCTTGTTGCTCATCTTTTTTATGGTATCGTCCACGTTCCGCCACCAACTCGGCATAGACGTCCAACTTCCGGACGCCGACACCGCGGCCATGCAGGAGATGCGGTCCCACGAGATAGTCGTCACGGAACGTGGCGAATATTATTTCGGCCAGCGGAAGGTCGACGAGGAGGAGCTGCGCGAGGCAATCGTTCGTGCGCTCGAACCCGAGCCGACGGCCTCGCTGGTCCTGCGCGCAGACGAGCGCGCCGACTTCGGCAAGGTCATCCGCGCCATTGACATCGCCCGCGACGTCGGCGGCACCCAACTCATCATCCCCACCGAGTACCAACGGGATCGCAAGGAGTGACGGGCGGCTTCCAACACGCGCTTCTGTAAGCGGCCAATGATCTCGAGGGCGGATACTCGCCCGGAACCACTATCTCTCGACGAGTACGACGAACCGTTCCGGCGCCATTTTTGTCGTGAAAGGCAGTTTCACTTCCCGGCGGGGCTCGAAAGGTTGATAGACGTACACGCAGCCGGAGGCGTTCGCGTCGAACCCCCCGAAAACCGTTTCGAGCGGCTCGTCACCGAGATTCGCCAACACGCACGCGCACTGGCCGGTTTCAGAATTGCGGAAGAGCCCCAGGCGCGCGTACTCGCTCCCGGCGAATGGTCCTTCGATAAGCACGCTGGGCGGGTCCAGCAGTTCGCCCAAGAAAAGCGTATCCTTAAGTTCTTGGCGGATGC
>DUZM01000259.1 GCA_013349485.1 Candidatus Hydrogenedentota bacterium
CAATGGCGATCTGCACGGTGGGCGTCGGCACGATGCCCAAATCCACAACGTCCCAACCGGCTTCGCGGAGGCTTTCGATCACGTGTACGGCGTAGTCCCCCGACGCGGGCCGGGTGTCCATCCCGGCCAGGACGGTATTGCCCGGCATGATCTCACGCAGTAACGTGGCAAACGCCTTGGTGTAGTCCGCTGCCTTGGAAGGCGGGAATGTCTCGGCGGTGCCGCGAATGCCCGAGATGCTTCTGCGTTCCTGCGTTTGTACCATGACCTTGCCCCGAATGAAACTTATCGGTTGAGTCCATTACCTTAAGCGGCATTCTGCCGCCGCGTCAAGTACGCTCCACAGGGCAATTGCAGAAAACCAAGTTGTGTTACGCAGGCACCCCGCCAATGGCCAGGCTTACGCGGCCAAATCAGGGGCAACTGTACCGAAGCGACGCAGATGCGTGCAGATATAGGGCGCGACCTATGAAAAGAAGTGGCATGGCCATCCTGGCCATGATTCACGGGCTGGAAGCCCGTGCCACGTGCGCCGAGCGTAACGCCGTGGTTACAGGTAGATGCACCATTGCCGCAGATTGCCTGCGGTTTGCCCGGGTCAAAGATTTTTCAACAGTCCCTATACCTCCGGGCTACTCTGTATCCGCCTCGGTTTCTACGTCGGCGTCATTAGGAGCCGCGTCCTGAAACGAGGCCTCATCCACTTCGCCGTCGCCGTCAAGGTCAGAGTGATAACCGGGCTGCGGGCGCAGCCCGCCTGAGCACACTCCCTCGACGGTGAGCAGTATGAGGTGGTGCGCGTTGCCGACGTCTTCCGGATATGCGAAAGCGATTATTTCGGTTTCACCCAACAAGAACTTGTGCCGGAACTGCATTTCGGCAAGGGCGGGAGGCTCTTTGCGCCGAAACCAGCCTCGCCGCCCGGTTTCCACATGGTACCGATGGCGAAATGCGAAGTCCACGGCAGCCTCACCCGGGCGGCTCGAGGAATTGATGATCAGCGCGACTATCGTGCCAAGGCTCTCGTCCTCTACAGGGGAGTCCGGTGGCCCCGCAAGCACGTCCCAGATGACGGCCAACCCGTCAAGACGTTCTTCTTGAGGGCAGTCAAACATGTCCCTCACGTCCAGCAGGATTCGGTCGAACCGCTCAACTACTCGTGCGCGTTGAGCGGCCGTCAGAAACGTGTCATCTGAATTCCCGCCTGTGTGCCGGTCGTCTTGGTGACGTGGCGTCCGGGCCCCTGTAGCGTCCGTCGTGTGTCCGTCGTTTTGGCGACGCGCGCGCCGGGCGCGTATTGCATCCGCCGACATAGTCGTTACCGCTGGTGCGCTCAGCAACTCAGCATCGCACTGGGAGCGGAGGTCGGCCAGCAGGTCCTGATAGAAATCTTTGGGTATCCTTCCGTCAACCGTCGCCCGGAACACGTGTACCTTGTTGCTAATGGTGGCATCCTTGTCGGGGACGAGTTGCAGTAAGCGTATGGCGTCTTCCAGGTTCCCTTCGGGAAACCGCAGGAACTTTACCTCTGCGTGATACTGCCAGGGGATTTCGTCGGTCACGTCATCAAGCTTCAATAGGGTGACGGTGCGGTAGTCGGGGAACGCCGTAGCACAAATAAAGCCCACCCACCCGCCATCGCGAACGGAGAATTCGTGTCGAAACCTATGGGCTTCAACAGACTGCTCGACTGTCCCTTTACGGTACCAAGTTCCAGGGATTGTCTTGTCAATTGCGCTCAGCTCAGCATACGCGAAGTCCACATCGATCCAACCCTGCTTGGCGGACGGTGTGACGCGAACTGCATACGGCAAAAGTCTCGCGATGGTCCAGGAGGGGTCTTGAGGATCGAACATTTCCCCCCACATTTCCTCGTGCATCCTCGCAAGTGCCGGGAAATGAAGCCGCGTCGTCTTCGTGTCCTCGTGGACCTTGTCCCGCAAACCGTCTGCTTTTGCGGATGGTTGACCTTCAGAGGCTGAGACTAGACGCGACCAAGGCGGCCCTTTGTGCTCGGCGTGTTGGTCTAACCAGGTTACGACGTTTTCCATTGATTCCAGTTTTGTGCCGTCCGAGAGGGGCTTGACAGCGCGGAACACTTGGGCTTCGCCAAATACCGGCTGTTGGGTCGAATCGATGACGAATCTTTCCATAGCGGCTTCGTTCTCAACTAAGGAAATTAGGAATGTCCTCGCATGGACTCTGTAGGTTGTGTTTGCATAGCTCGGCGTCTCGCTGCTCGCGACGTCCTTGGGTCGCGTGTAATACGGGATCGTCTCCGGTGATCCATCGCCGTCTATGTCGTACTCGTAGGATGCGGCGTCGGGATTGTAGCGAGTGGCAAGCTTCTCTTCTTCGGGGGCTTCGCGCACGCGGATCAGCGTGAGCATGTGCCCTTCGTCCCCGATCTCCTGCAAGATGTAAGACCATTTCCCGAGCGGCAAATCGATAGCCGATTCCGTTTCGCGCAGGTCAAATGTGGGGCGGCCGACATCCAGCGAGACGCCTTCGAGTTTCCGGCGGGCCCCAAGGAATGTCATCTTGCATACCCACTCGACATTCACGTATCTCTCGTCGGCCGGCGTGACCTTGAACGCAAAATGGTACCCGGGCGCGCGGTCACTGAACTTGTGTTCAAATAGGCCTGGTTTGTCGTCCCCTGCGGGTTCGAAGTACTCAGGGAGCGTGTCGCGCACCCTAAGCTCGGTACGTTCGCGCGGGGCCGCCTGCAGGCTGGTTTCCGCAATGAGGACGACTTCGGGCTCCTGCGGCTCGGGTATGTCTTCGCGTTCCACAACCGCGCCATCAAGTCGCAATTCGTAGTTGCCGACCGTGAGGGGCGCCGACAAAGTACCCACCGTAAACAAGCCTGGTAGGGCAGGCGTCGGGTTCTCTTCAAGGGGGCGGGCAAATGGGGGCGCGTTTTCCGTCAACGGAGAATCCTCCAGAACACGGCCGTCCAGAATGCGGAGCACCCGCACGTCGGCAAGGTAGGACGTGGGCTCGCCGCTGTCTTGAGCGATGGCGCACAAGCCAACACCCAGTGCGGCGAGCAGGCAGAATGTTTTCGTTGCACGCATGATTTGTCTCCCTACTCAAAGGCGCATGCCCAAGCGCCTATTCACACCGTGCCTTTCTCGGTTGCGTCGTCGAGGGCAGGCACTACGAGCACGCTTGTTTCTGCGGGATCTCCCAGAAACGGCTTCTTTCGCACCGTGGCGTCGAAGACCCGACTCGGGATTATGGGCCCGCTTTGGATGATGTAGACGGTCGAGGGCGCGTCCGCGTGTCGCTGTTCGGGCGCCGTGCGGTTGCCGTGAAGCCAGTAGCCGCCCAGGGCGAAGAGGACGCATGCCGCGACGGATTGCCACAACGCCACAGGACGCGAGAAAAGCCTGCGGCGCGGCGCGGGCGGGGCCGCGAACAGTCTTTCCATGCGTTTGCCCAGGTTCTCGGGCGGTTTTGCCAAAGCGCGGGCTCTCAACCATTTCTCAAGATCTTTCATCCGTCGCCTCCTTCTTCATCATGGTTCGCAACTTGTCCATACCGCGGCGGTACCAGGCGGCCGCCGTGTTAATCGACACGCGCCGCGCCGCCGCGATCTCTCTTAGCGTCAGGCCGTCGCATATTTTCAGAATGATGCTTTCGCGTTCATCATCGCTCAGCGCGGCCAGCGATTCATCAAGCCGCGCTAGGAGTGCAAGGTCTTCTGCGCCGCCCTCCCGGGCAAACACCGGTTCGGGGCCGTCATCGCGGGCCGAGCGGCGCGCGGCGTCGAGTGCGGCGTTGCGGATACAGCGGAACACATAGGGCCGCAGCTCGCGCGGCGCCCGGCCCCGACGCAGCAAGTTGTAGAACACCGTATGGATAACGTCTTCGGCCGCGTCGTGGCTGCGCGTCAACGCCAAGGCATAGGTGAACAGTTCCTGCCGATGGGCCGTGTAGAATTCCCGTATGCTGTTGACAAACTCGGACAGTGTGTTCGGCTCCGGTTTCAACACCGTTCATTTATACCACGAATGAGGACGTGGTTTTTTGTGCAGGTCGGGCGTATCAGTCTTATTCCGCAGCCTGTAAGCGTCTCGATGCCACCTTCTGCGAGTGCTCTGCTGTGTTCTTGGCGTGTGCACGGGCTGGCCGGGCAGAGACGCCCCCTTGACACAATCGAGTTTTGGGAATACACTCGGCAGCCACTGACGTACAAGCGGGAACGTCGAGCGGCGCGTGAAACGCTGGCGATTCAGGCGCAGCAAGGCGCGTGGGGCGTCAACGACACCGCGCTCAGCGCACTAGTCTCAGGCACATCAACTGACAACGAACGAATGTTTCAGGAGGAAGAGTCTCGTGGTTAACATGTTGATTTTCACGGCATCTGTAGTCCACAGCAATGCGGCACCGAAAGAGGGGGTGTTTCCCGAGCGGTTGCGGTGTGAGTATTTGTTGAATCCGC
>DUZM01000221.1 GCA_013349485.1 Candidatus Hydrogenedentota bacterium
TGCCAATGATAGGGGTAGGGAAAGCCGGTTTCCCGGCCTCCCCTCCCTCCGAACCGTACGTGCGGTTCTCCCGCATACGGCGCTCCGGTCGGTGGTTTTACCTCTTGGAGGATTGACGCGCTTTGGCATAGGCCTCTTGTAAGCTAAAGAGTCCCTGCCGAGCGAAGTAGGCGTTGGGCCAGCGTTGATGGCCTTTCCCGCGTCCCCGGCCGCTGCGGTGCGCCCGTTTGCGCACAATACTGCGCAGACGCATGCGCACCCAGCCGTCGACGCCGGGAAACCCGTTCCAGTGACTGTGCTTAAAGTACTCGAACCAACCGCTCAGAGTCGGATTGATCTGGTTGATGAGGCCTTCCAGGCTGTGCCCGTTGGCGCGTCGCGTCTTGGCGCGTATGGAATCGCAGAGTTTGCCCATACTCTTTCTGCGGGGCCATTTCATGCCTCGCTCGAAGTGGTAGCCCAGAAAGTCAAAACCGCCGGGCTCGCGGGCATCCACGATGCGCGTCTTGTCGGGGGTGTGGCGACGCTTGGCGGTGTAGTCCGCGGGCCAGTCTGAGCGATCATCTATTTGCCGCACTTGGTGTTTCTTGGAAGGCTTGACGCCTCGCATCCGAAGGAACATAATTCAGAGTATGGATCTCGGGATGAGGCGCAACCCATGACAGTGCAGTGCGAATTGTGCCCGAAGGCCTGTCTGATCGAACCCGGCCAGAGCGGGGAGTGTCGGGTCCGGGTGAATCTCGACGGCAAGCTTGTGGCCGTAACGTACGGCTACGCGTGTTCGGTGCACGTCGATCCTGTCGAAAAGAAACCCCTGTTCCATTTCCTGCCCGGGACAGGCATCTTGTCCATCGCGACCGCAGGCTGCAACCTCCATTGCCAGAATTGCCAAAACTGGCAGATCTCACAGCGCAACCCGGAGGACGTTTCCGCGGAGGCGTTTCCTCCCGAACTTGCCGCCGAGGCCGCGAAACGGTACCGCTGTCTCTCGGTGGCGTACACGTATACCGATCCGATCGTTTTCTACGAATATACACTGGATAGTTGCATCAAGGCCCGCGAGGCGGGGTTGAAAAACGTGCTCGTCACTGCCGGCTATATCAACGAGACCCCGCTCAGAAAACTTTGCCAATACGTCGATGCCGCCAATATCGATCTCAAGGCGTTTTCGGATGCGTTTTACCGCGATATCTGCAGCGGAACCCTGGCGCCGGTGCTGAACACGTTGGCCGTGGCCAAATCGCTCGGCGTGATGGTCGAGGTGACGAATCTGGTTATTCCCACACTGAACGACAGCGACGACGACTTACAGAAGCTGTGCCGGTGGGTGGCGACAAATCTCGGCAACGAGACCCCGCTGCATTTCTCGCGGTTTCATCCCGATTTCCGGATGAAGAACCTGCCGCCCACGCCCGGCCGGACCCTCGACCGCGCCAAAGAGATCGCCAAGAGCGAAGGACTTTATTACGTCTATATCGGCAACATTATTCGGCAAGACGCCGGCAACACGTACTGCCACGTGTGCGGCCGGCTGCTTATCGAACGTCAGGGGTACGTGATCCTCCAAAACGTCCTCGAGAACGGCAAGTGTCCCGACTGCAAAACGGAGGTGTACGGCACATGGATATAGCACGCCGGGGCTTTCTGAAAGGCGCGCTTGGCGCCGTTGCGCTCGCCGCCGCACCCGCCCTCTGGCTGTTTGCGCGGCTCGCGCCCAGGCGAATCATCGAGGCGATACCTGGCAGGCGCTATCCCGGGCCACTGAGACGACGCGACGACGCAGCCGTACGCAAACCGGGCCGATGGGCCGGCTAACAGAAGGGAGAGCACCATGCCACAGCCGCAAAATGACACCGTCTCCGAGCGACGCATGCTTGTTGTGCTCGTCGTGTGTTGCATGGTCATTGCGATCCTTGCGCCGATCTTTATCTTCCAGCCATTGCGGGGGCGCGCGCGGCCGGCCACTGTCGCGCGGACAGAGACGCGCCGCGAGGTCCCCATAACGCCGGCCCGCCGCGTTCCGCCCCCAAAAGCGAAAAAGGTGCTCGAGTCGCGCTTGGCAGGACGCTGGTATCCCGCCGGAAAGAATGAGCTGGCGGCGACCATCGAGCGGTATCTAGGAAACGTCGAGGCCGAGCCGCTCGATAACGTCTGCGGACTCGTCCTGCCGCACGCCGGCTACCAGTACTCGGGCCAAACCGCCGCGCACGGCATCAAATCGATAATGGGACGGAAGTTCGCTCGGGTGATCGTGATAGGGCCCACTCATTCCGTCCCCATGGAGAACGTGGCCAGTGTGCCGGACGCCACACACTATGCCACGCCGCTGGGCGAACTCCCGCTCGATTTGGATTTTCTGGACGCGCTGCTGCAGCACCCGGTTTACCAGAGCATCCCCCAAGCCCATGCGCGCGAACACAGCGTACAGATCGAGGTTCCCCTGTTGCAGCAGGTACTCGGCGAGTTCCAGCTCGTGCCCATTGTCGTGGGCGAATTGGATCTCGATACCGCCCGCACGATGGCCCGAGTGCTCCGCGGCCTGATCGACGACGCGACGCTTGTCGTGGCCAGCAGCGATTTCACGCATTACGGCAGCCGGTTCGCCTACACGCCTTTCAAGGACAACGTGCCCGAGAACCTGAAGAAGCTGGATATGGGCGCGTTCGAGCGCATCGCAGCAAAAGACGCCGCCGGTTTTCTGGGATACGCGAGAAAGACCGGCGCTACTATTTGCGGCCGATGCCCCATCGCGATTCTGCTCGCCATGCTCGGGCCGGAGGCCAAAGCCCATCTGCTCGCGTACGACACATCGGGCCGCATGAGCGATAACTTCACAAGCTCCGTGAGCTACATGGCCGTTGCATTCACGGGTACGTGGCCCAAAGGAAACCCCGTCGCAGCGGACGACTCGCAGACGCCGTTGACCCAAGAGGAACGCGACGCGTTGCTGCGCCTTGCCCGCCGGACCCTGGCCTATTACCTCGAGAATAGGGACGTGCCCACGCCCGAACGCGTCGACATTGAAATCACGCCCGCCATGAAGCAGGTCGCCGGCGGGTTCGTCACCCTCAACAAACACGGGAGGCTTCGCGGCTGTATCGGGGAGATTTTCCCGAGTCGCCCGCTCTACAAAGTTGTGATGTACCACGCGCTCGACGCCGCGTTAAATGATCGGCGGTTTCCGCCCGTAAACACTGACGAGCTTCCCGACCTCGAATTCGAGATCTCCGTGTTGACGCCGCCGCACCCCGTCGCCTCATACACAGACATCGTCCTCGGGAAACACGGAGTAGTCCTCCGGAAAGGCGCCCGCCAGGCCGTGTATTTGCCCCAGGTCGCGCCCGAACAAGGCTGGGGGCTCGAAGAGACGCTGACGCATCTTTCGATGAAAGCCGGGCTCGACGCCGACGCTTGGCGGGACGGCGCCGCGTTTACGGTGTTTGAGGCCACCGTGTTTCATGAGGAAAAGGGATGAAGCGGCCCCGAGCCCAAGTCGTTTTCGCTTTGGGCTTTTTTGCGCTTGCGGCCCAGACGCTCCTTTTCCGCGATTTCCTGGCCGCTTTCGAAGGCAACGAACTCGGTGTCGGGAGCTTCTTCAGTTCCTGGTTGCTGTGGGTGGCCGCAGGCGCCGTGGCTGGCCGGTTGTCGCGGGTCACCCGCCGCTTCGAGGTGCTGACGCTTCTGTACCTGCCCGCGTTTGTCCTCCAGCACTACGCGATCCTTTATGTCCGCATTTTGGCGGGCGTCAAATCGTACGAGCTTTTTCCGCTCGGCACGATGATCGCTTCCTCGTTCGTTGCGAACGCGCCCGTGAGCTTCCTGACGGGCTTCCTATTCACGCTGGGTTGTCGCTGGTGGGCCGGGGATACGGAGTCAGAGCGCGGCGTGCGTGAAACGCTGCCCGTGGCGCGTGTGTACATCCTCGAAGCGCTCGGGGCGTGCGCCGGCGGCGTTGCCGTCACGCTGCTGCTGGCGCAAGGGACGCCGCCCGAAACGATTGCGACGTTGGCCGCGTTGGTGCTGGCTTCGGCGGTTGCTGCCGCGCGCGTTTCATCGCCGGCGCGGCTGGCGGCAACGGCGGTGCTTGTCGCTGCATTGGCCTCCGGGGCGACGCGCTCGTGGGCGGCGTTAAACAACCGCGCCGAGTGGACGCGCCTTCTGCCTTCCGACGAATACCGCGGCAGCTTCTCGACGGCCCAAGGCAAGTATCTCTACGGCTACGAGGGTGAGGAGTTCGCCGTGATGGCTTGGGGCGGCGTGTGCGAGACCCCCTTCATTAGGATCCACGCTGCAGAAGTGATAGCCGCCAATTTGTGCCAGCGGCCGAACGCCCGGAACGTGCTGGTCGTAGGTCCCGGTTCACTGCCCATTTGCCTCGGCTTGCTCGAA
>DUZM01000101.1 GCA_013349485.1 Candidatus Hydrogenedentota bacterium
CCGGCGGCGACGGCCAGGCAATGGTTGACGGATTCGAGTCGAGGCAGTCGGATCTGGACGGCGCCGGACGTGGCCGTCGCCACCAACCCGTCTGCGTTATAGATCGTGCGCTCTGTTTCGCCCACACCGCACCCTCTTGCCGCCCTTGTACTTGCCTCGCCCCCGTATATACCTTTCTTTCGTCATTTTTCGCAGAAACCTTTAGCTTGGCGGTAGCTCAATCCCGCTCAGACGCCCTTGCCAGCACCGTCAAGATCCGCTTGACGAACAGGTCGGGCGGAACGGGTTTGATCAGGTAATCGTCCGCGCCGGCGCGCAACGCTTCGGCTACCCGGGCCTTGTCGGCTTCCACGGTAACCATGATAATGGGCACCTGCTTGCCCCTGGCCCGAATCTCATGCAGCGCGTCGATTCCCGACATATTGGGCATGTGCCAATCCATCAGCACAAGGTCGAAATTTCCGCCCATGACGGCGGCGAGGGCCCGCTCGCCGTCTTCTACTTGCTCGACGTTCGTGATCCCGGCCTTGCTAAGCGCCCCGACCATTATCTTGCGCGCTATCGCTGAATCGTCAACAACCAGTGCTTTCACCCCGTGACCCCTCGCCGACGGCGCTCGCGGCGTCGGGCGCTTCGGCATCCGCAATCGGTTCTGTTACCCGCGCTTATCCCCGGTAATCGTAGAGCGCCGCGAAGTGCGGCCAGATCGACGAGGCTATCTCTTCCGGCAGGGCGCCGCCGTGGCGGACCACCTGGGCGGCTTCCTCGTCGGCGCACTTGCCGGGCACGGCATCGATGTACGCGTTCCACCAGTCTTCCGCCACGACCGCCACCGCTAAGATCTGCGGGGCAATGTCCCGCCAATGGAGTTCGCCATTGCCTTGTTCGAGTTGATGTAGCATGGCGGCGCCGCGTTTGGCGCGCGCCCTCTTCTCGGCGCGTTTGTGGAGGAATATGCCCGAGGCGGCCGCCGCAACAGGCGCTCCGAACATACACGCCCAGGTTATCCAAAGCGCCCAGTACGGGTGGGGTCTGGCGATGATCAGAACCAGCGCGCCGTTCAGAAAACCGAGAAACCACCCGACCACGCCGCCGAGGATGCCGCCGGCTTCCCTCAAGGAATGTCTCGGTGAAGACATGCGCCGCGCCTCCCGCCCTGCTACCCAACGTCACCATCCCAACAAGAACGCGAAAGTATCACGCATCAAAATTCCGAATCTGCGGCGCGGGCGCGCTTAGTCTCGCAGGTGTTCCCAAAACGAATCGGGCATGTCGTTGGCAATTTTCAACGCACCGTTGGCACCCGCGTAAACCGGTTCGTCAACAATCCGTGCCCGGCCGCCTCCTAACTCGTCCAAGGCCTTCTCGATCAGCATCCGCAATCCCGTCATCTGACTACCGCCGCCGCATACGACCACGTTGTCTCTGAGCCGCTTCTGGAACTCGGGGTCGAAGGAACCGACGAGACGGTAAATGGCCTTTGTCAGGTCGGACACGATTCCGAGACAAGCTCTCTTGAGTTCGGCGGTTATGTCAAACATCCTGGGGCGGCCTTCAACCGTAAACTCCACCTCAATCCGCTCCTCTTTGTCCGAAACGTATCCGTGAAGCTCTTTGATGGCCTTGATCATGTTCAACGTGAATTGGGCGCGAGGGTATCGTTGCCGTATCAGGTCGGATAGGGTTTGGTCTATGAAATCGCCGGCCTTGCTCACGGTTGCCTGATCGTCCTCCGTCGGGAAAGAGCCGTGCATTCGGCAAAGGTCCATCGTTCCCGCGCCGATGTCGATTATCAAAGCGTCGGTGAGGATATCGAGCCCATAGGCCACGGCAAACGGCTCCGAAACAACCATCACGGCGTCAAAGACGTCGCGGACGGCATCGATCAACAGTTTCTTATTGCTGATGCTCGCCCGCGCCGGCATCCCGATCACGCCGTAGACGACGTCGTTATCGAGCGGAGAAACCAACGAGACGACGTGGGCCAACAAGGCCTGTACCGCGTCGACGTGTTCGTTTGCTGTCCCCGAGGCCGTTTGGATTACGCCGTCTTTGAGCGGCCTGAGCAAATCGAGCGACATCCGGTTATAGAGTGCTTCATCGCCAAAGAGCAGTCGCTTCCCGAACAACTTCTCCGAGACCTCGTCTTTCGGTTTGCCGACATAGGTGCTGACCCCCAGCCGATGCCCGTTGCTTGAGGCTATCGCCGTGCGCGAGGTGCCCAAATCGATGCCGACAAGCAACGTGGGGGCCTTCGGGGCGCTCGCCGTCTTGGTGCGTTTCGACGTCTTTTGCCTTTTCTTCGACGCGCTGAATTCGCTATTTGTCATTGCCGCTCTGCCTCCAAACTCGCTTGCCTTAGTTGAAGGTTGTCCTCAAGAATCCGCCGCAACATCTCTCTTTTCGATTCGGAGAGCCCGCCGCTTTCTCGGATCATGGGCACAAGGAAATCCGAGAAGACGCTGCCGGAACGCACCAACTCGGCGACGGAAGGAATCGCCCCGACGCCGATTTCTCCGCTGAAAACGTTCCGTAGCAGTTCGACGATCTTGCCAATCAATTCTCGTATCTCTTCTCCGCTCAGCGCGATGCCGGTTCGCGCCGTCTCGGCCAGGATCGCCCGCCGCAAAACGTCCTCGAGGGAGTCGGCGCGCCGGGGTCGTCGCCAAACGATCCGAGGAAGACCGATGCGCTTCAGGCATCGAACCGTGTGGCCTGTCCCGCGACCAATCAATTCCGCTGTCCAGCAGATGGGATCCATGTTCTTTGTCGCCACGTCGCGCAAAGGCGTCTGGATGGCCGCCTCTTGCCTCGCGTTCACGCCCCCAGGGGCTTGTAACCAACCGCGAGAGCCGCTCTTAACGAATTGACCACGGGCCCTCGGGGCCTGCGCCCAGGCTTGTCTTGTTCGCGGCGCCACATCGCCGGCAAGGCACGCACGTCCTCGTCGGCCGCGCGCGCAGTTCCTCGCGCGTCAAGCCGACGGCCCGCGCCGGCTGCAACGGCGGCTTCCCAGGGAAGCGCCGCGTCGGCGCGTCCCACCGTGAACGCTTTCCACATCATCGTCATCACGAGCACCGCGGCAATTGCACAAACAACCGCCGCCGTTTTCAACTGGAGCGCCCGTGTTCTCGATTCATTCCCTGGTAAATGTCCCATAACGTCGGCCCCTTCGCCAGAAACGTTTTCTCGCCGGCTTTTCCGGCACGTGTGGGACAGCGCCGTCTTCATAGACGCCGCGCCCGCGCTGTTTCCACAGGAGAATCCGTTTGGCGATCCATTCGTCGATGGCAATGATCCCACCTTCACACTCAACGACGTAGGCGGGGTATTTCTGATGCAGCTTCACTTCCACGCCGGGTTTGAACTGAAGGCCGTTCAGCCGGTGCAGTTGCGCGTCGTCTTGGCAATCGATATAGGCCACCTGCCCCACTTCGCCCACCTCGAGTTGCGCCAAGTACACCACGGACGTCGATATAGTCTGTTCACTGCGCCGACAGCATTCGCCTTCAGGGATGGGCAAACCGTGTGGACACTCGCGCGGATGCCCCAGCAACGTGCAGATGCCCTCCACGACCTGCGGCGCCACGAGGTGCTCAAACGTGCACGCCTCGCTCTCGAATCCTTCGCCGCGAACGCGGAGCACGTCGTGCAGCAGTCGTTCCGCAAGACGATGTTTCCGAACCAGATCGAGCGCATACGCGAGGCCCTTTTCCGTAAGACGCACTTTTCTCAGTTCACCGTCGTACTCGGCCATTCGATCTGAAGTCAGGCCGTCGAGGACATCGCGCTCGACCGGCGCGTTCAACGCCGTTTGCAGGTCTTCTACGGAGTTCTTTTCCTGCTCGTGCAGACGCCACAAGGCCTCGAGGTACTCGTCTTGCTTCATATTCATGAAATTACGCCCCTCAGAAACACCAGGACCCAATAGAACACACCGACAATGAAGAAGGCGGAAGCGTTCATAGCGAGCGTCATCGCCACGCCCGTCTTGATGCCCACGCGTTTGCACATCGCGACAATGTTGGCGAAACACGGCACGAATATCGTCGTCAACAGCACCGCCGCCATGCACTGGAAAACGTCGAGTTTGCCCGCATCGGCCATCCGTATCAGCATTCCCGCGGCCGCCTCATGACGGGCAACACACAAGACAATCGCGTCCACCACGTCCACGGGCATGCCGAACCATTTCTCGACCACGGGACGCAGCGCAACCTTTAGTGCAGCAAGAACGCCCACCTTGTTCATGAGGAACAGGGCCAACGCCGCCACAAGGAAAATGGGAAGCGCCTCTTTCAGAAACCAATAGAGCCGGTAGTACGTCTTGATGCCTACTGCTTTTATGTTCGGCAACCGCA
>DUZM01000233.1 GCA_013349485.1 Candidatus Hydrogenedentota bacterium
ACCGCAACAGTTCACCATAGGACGCCTCGACCGCCGGCAAGCGTCGCAGGCCCCGAAGCGTGACCATGATAAGTCCCGCCGATAGCGGGGCCGCCGCCAACGGGACAATGAAAAACGCCTTGTACAGGGTCGCGGGATCGTGGACGCCCCACTTCAGGGCCCCCCCCACCGAAACTGTCCGCACGATGTTGATCGACATGGCAAGAACGGCAAACGCCACGAAACGTTGCCGCCCCTGCATGACGGCCATGCCGTGACCGTTGAACGACAGCAGCAGTCCTGCCACCAAAGCTGCGGAATAGATCCATCGGTAATCCGGCTCTATCCTCTGAATTGCGAAGAAACCCGCCGCGCCCGCCAGGGCAACAGCGGCGACGATCGCCCAGATGGTGATTCGTATCGAGAACACCTGCCGTACAATTGGGCCGCAGTTTTCCTCCCTATGCAACGCGACGAAACGCACCATGGTCGCGTTGAGTCCGCTGTCGCCGAACGCCGAGGCCAGATCCATTACCGCGACGAAGATCATCAAGTAGGCGTAATCATCTTTCGTAAATGTACTGGCGAGCATCATACAGACCGCAAAGCGGAGCAGGGCGGACGCAAGGTTGCCCGTCAGGACAATCCCCGCGTGCCTGGCCACGCTCGAGCGAAGGAACGGCAGGATGGACGGATGATAGCGCATCATATCAGGTCGCATAATTCGGAATAGAACCGCGTATACTTCGAAACGCGCACAGCAGACGCCGCCGCACACGCCGGATTGGCTTCGCTCGCCGACCAGGCGGATGGAGTCTAACACCCGGCTGGCGTTAATGTACAGCCTTGAACACCATGCGGGCCGTCGTTGCGTTCGGCGGTGCTCGGCCGCATCTACCGCAGACCCGTGTCAGGCTTCGGAGTTTTCATACACAGAAGTTGCGGCGCACTATAGAGTTACGGTATACTTCCCATTTGCGTCTGCCTTGGCCGGGGCGCCACGGCGCCGGGCCAACAGCTAAAACGGTTGCTGTTGGTCGGCCGCCGCTAAACAACCCGGCAAACGGCCCCTTGGCGCGCGTGGCGCGAAAGGATTGCGTATGATACGCAGCATGACCGGGTTCGGGAAGGCCAGTTCCGAATACAACGGCGATTCCGTTACGGTCGAACTCGGTTCTGTGAATCACCGATATCTTGATTGCAGCGTGCGAACGCCGTATGCATGGTCCGCCCTGGACCCCGTCATCAAGGAAACAGTCCGGAAGCGCGTGGCCCGCGGCAAATTGACGGTGGTTGTTGGGCGCAAGCACGGGGCGTCGAGCGGGCTAACGGTTCAGTTTGACCATGATTTGGCAGGGCAGTATGTCAGTGCCGCAAAAGAACTTGGGCGTCTTCTCGACACGAATGAGACATTATCGCTGAACGTGCTCGCGCAACTCGACGGCGTGCTGCGCCCGGAAGAACGGGAAGACAACCTTGATGAAGTGGAAACGCTTGTTGTGCACTTGCTGACGGAAGCGCTCGAGAAGTTGACCCGGATGCGCGAAACGGAGGGCGCCGCGCTCGGTGACGAGATTCGACGGCGCGTCGCCTGTCTGCGCGATGTGCTTGTCGTTGTTGAGCGCCGTTTGCCCGAGTTGAACGAGTCGTATGAGAAACGGTTGAGGACCCGGATTCAAGAACTCAAGGGGGACCTGTCGCTCACGGAAGAACGAATCGCGATCGAGGTCGCACTCATGGCCGACAAGGGCGACGTCACGGAGGAAGTCGTGCGGCTGAAGGCCCATTTAGACCATATGTTGGACCTGCTTGAATCCGCCGAACCCGTGGGGCGTCGGCTCGATTTTCTCGCCCAGGAAATCCAGCGGGAAGTGAACACGCTCGGCGTTAAGGTCCGCGACGGCGGCGTAACGAAAGAAGTGCTCCGTATGAAGTCCGAAGTGGAGAAAATCCGCGAGCAAGTTCAGAACATTGAATAGAATGAAACACAAAGAGCCGGGAAAGGACGAACGACGACTCGTGCCGCCCGAGACATCCTTGTTTGTGGTTTCGGCGCCTTCCGGCGCCGGGAAGCGCACAATCCTCGATACGGTTTTTGAGCGAGACGATGGACTCGCCTACGCGGTCTCAGCCACAACGCGGCCGCCGCGCACCGGGGAAGTCGACGGGCAGAATTACTTCTTTCTAAGCGAAGAAGCCTTTCGCTGCCGTGTTAAGGCAGGCGATTTCCTGGAGTGGGCGGCAGTGCACGGCAACCTGTACGGGACGCTGCGCGAAGAGCTTTCGAAGCGACTCGCCTCGGGCAAAGACGTCGTGCTCGAGTTGGACGTACAAGGCATGCGTAGCGTCAAGGCCGCGTGGCCGGACACGGTCTCGGTATTCGTCATGGCCCCCTCTTTCGAGGAATTGGAGCGCCGACTTGAGCGGCGCGGGGCAAACGATCCGGCGGACACCGCGGTTCGCCTGGCCAATGCGCGCACCGAGATGGATGTGCGCCACGAATTTGACTATATCATTGTGAATGACGACCTGGCAGAAGCCGTCTCGGACATGGAAGCCATCGTCCGTGCCGCCCGATGCCGGGCCGCGAAGCAGCCATAGGAGACGAGAAAAGGATGAAGCGAATCTCAATCGAGCAATTCGACGACCGGGTGGACAGTCTTTACCGATTGGTGATTATTGCCGCGCAGCGTGCGAGGCAAGTCAACAAACCCGAGACGCGTCCGCTCGTGCCGACGCGATCCCAGAAACCCACCATGATCGCCTTGGATGAAATACTCGAAGGCAAAGTCACCTATCGAACTGGCGAGAGCGATGAAGAGGACTTTTTCGACTAGAGAGATCGTGCTCGGCGTAACCGGGTCGATCGCCGCGTACAAGGCTTGCGAGATTGCATCCCGCCTGGTCGAGTTCGGCGCGTGCGTAACGCCTGTGCTGACTCGCTCGGCCAGAGAACTCGTGGGCCCGGCTACTTTCGAAGCGATCACGGGGCGCCGCGCCGTCACGGCGATGTTCGAGCGCCTGCAGGACCCCGAGATCGAGCACATTGCCGTGGCCCAACGAGCCAACTTGTTCCTTATCGCGCCCGCCACGGCCAACATCCTCGCCAAGGCGGCACACGGCATCGCGGACGATTGGCTAAGCACGTCGCTGCTCGCCACGCGCGCCCCGGTGCTGTTCGCGCCGGCCATGAACGCAAATATGTACGCCCACCCCGCCACCCAAGCCAACATCGAAACCTTGCGCCGCAGGGGCTGCTGGTTCGTCGGACCCGACGTCGGCCGACTAGCGTGCGGCACGGAAGGCGTGGGCCGCATGGCCGAGCCGCTGGCAATTATCGAGGCGGCCGCGCCGCTGGTATCAACGCGACGCGACCTCGCCGGGAAACGGGTCTTGATTACCAGCGGCGGATGCCGCGAACCGATCGATCCCGTCCGGTTTCTGGGCAACCGTTCGTCCGGGAAAATGGGGCGCGCACTGGCGCTCGAGGCGCTTGTCCGGGGCGCCGGCGTGACGGTCGTTTCCGGCCCCGCCGCCGTGGCATTGCCTCACGGCGTCGAGGTCGTGCCCGTCGAAACCGCATCGGAGATGGCCGAGGCCACTGTGCCGCGCGCCGCGGAGGCCGATGTCGTCGTCGCAGCCGCCGCCGTCGCCGACTACCGCGTCGACAAACCCGCCGCCGAGAAACGCAAGCGTAGCGGGCAACCTTTGACCCTGAACCTTACCGAGAACCCCGATGTCCTTGCGGCGATCAGTGCGAACCGTCACCAAGGCCAAGTCATTGCCGGATTTGCCGCAGAAACCGCCGACCTCCTCGAGAACGCGAGGGTCAAACTAGACAAGAAGAAACTTGACCTGGTCGTGGCCAACAAAGTGGGCGCTCCAGACTCAGGGTTCGACAGCCATAACGTCGCCGCCTGCATCATCGACAACATGGGCAATGTCGAAGACCTCGGCATTGTCTCGAAAGAAATCGTTGCCGAACAACTCTTCGACCGCATAGCCGCCCGCCTGGCGTAGTCGTTGGATTTCCCTGCATTGGGAAGCCGGGCGGAGAAAACCGTTGCTCTATCAAGGAACGGGATCCCAGTGAAACGGCATGACCACGGCCATCCAAAGCAGGGGTCAAGAGTACGAGCTAGGATGGTTACGCCGCGTAGCTTGCATGGTGGGCGGTACTGGAGTCGAACCAGTGACCCCCTGCGTGTAAAGCAGGTACTCTAACCAACTGAGCTAACCGCCCGCGCCTGCGAGTATAGCACCGCACTGGGCGCCGAACAAGAGTCCAATCCGTCATCTTCGTGAGCCGGGCCGCCGAATCGTAAT
>DUZM01000160.1 GCA_013349485.1 Candidatus Hydrogenedentota bacterium
GGGTCGATGCGCATACGGGCCACGCGACCTCTGCGGTGCCGTCTTTGGCGGCGCGGACGCGGGATTTTTCCATGTGGCCGTGGCGGTAGATATTCTCGACGACGACGATGCCGTTGTCGACCAGCATGCCCAGGGACAAGGTCAGACTGAACAGCACGACCATGTTAAGGGTGGTCCCGCCCAGATTCAGGATGCTGAAGGTAATGAGCATCGAAACCGGTATTGCCAGGGCGACGAAAAAGGCGTTGGTGAATCCAAGGAACAAGAAGACCACCGCCAACACGAGGATGAGGCCGCTGAGGATATTGTTCTCGAGTTCCGAGACCATGTCCCGGACCCATGTGGACTCGTCCCAGGTGAGCGCAATGTTTATGTTTGGGGGCAGGTTGGCTCGAAAAGAGTCGAGAACAGCTTTGACTTGGGTTGCGATCTCGATGATGTTCTCCCCGGATCGTTTGGAGACGGTCAGGGTGACGGAGGGCCGCCCGTCGAGCCGGGACACGGAATCGAGTTCTTTGTAGGTGTCGGACACGGTGGCCACGTCGCGGAGGTATACGTTGCCGGTTTGGCCGCGTTTGACAATGAGGCCGTTCAGTTCGTCGGGGGTTTTGAACTCACCGGGCGTCCGGACCAGGTATTTTGCTTCGCCGAGGTCTAAGGCGCCGCCGGGCGTATTGGCGTTTTCGAGGCGGGCGATCTGGATAAGGTCGGCAAAAGGAACGCCGTAGGCGGCTACACGACTCGGATCGACTTCGATTTGAATCTCGCGCTCGACGCCCCCGATGACGGCCACGTCGAGCACGCCTTTGATCGTCTCGATGGCGTCTTCTATGTCCTCGGCGATGTCGGTAAGCTGCGCAGGCGGCACATCGCCCGACAGGGACATCACCATAATTGGAAATTCGCTGATATCGATTTCTTGCACGAGGGGATCGTCGGCGTCTTCGGGGATATCCGGTTTGGCAAGGTCGACCCGGTCGCGGACGCGCTGGAGCGCTTCGTCGATGTCCTCGTCGGCCTCGAATTCGATGACGATGGTTGAGAGCCCCTCGAGGCTGGTCGAGGTGATTTCCTTGACGCCCGAAAGGCCCGTAAGCTTACGCTCGATCGGGACGGAGACCAGCGACTCCATGTCGGCGGGCGCGACGCCCTGGTACGTGGTTGCGACGGTGATGTAGGGCACGACCACCTCGGGGGCGGATTCCCGGGGTAGCACGACGTAGCTGTAGACGCCCATCATAAAGATGAGCGCCAATACGACGAATACGGTTGTGCGCCGGTCGATGGCGAGGATGCTGATTTTCATTCAACAACTTCTTGCACGTAGACGGGTTCGCCGTCGCTCAGGTCGCGTTGTCCGACCACGATCAAGCGGTCGCCCGGCGACAATCCTTCCTTGATTTGCACCATGCCGCCTTGGGCGACGCCCACTTCGACGGGCCGGGTTCGGGCTAAGCCGTTCTCTTCGACGAAGACGCGCTGCGCGTCCTCGCGCGTAATGACCGCGAAGAAGGGGATTAGTACTGAATCCGGGTATTCTTGTCGGACCAGTGTTGCGCGCGTTATCATGCCTGGCCGCAGGAGCCCGGAGGCATTTTCGAGTTCGATCTCGGCTCCAAACGTCCGGGTCACGACGTCGGCAGTCGTGGCAATGCGGTGAATCGTGCCGTTGAACTCTTGCCCTGGAAATGCGTCCGCGGCCACGTTCACAGCGTCGCCTACCGAGAACCACGGCACGTCCCGCTCGGGGATGCCTACGACGACTTTGATTTTGTCTATCTGGACCAGTCGCAGTAGCGGGGCGCCCATGTCAATGTATTCGCCCTGTTCTTTGAACAGGCGATCTACGATCCCGTCTATTTGGGCAACCACGGCGCTTTTTGCCAGTTGGATTTCGGCCGTGCGCAGCTCGGCTTGAGCCACATCATGACTGGCGCGGGCACGGTCGCGCTCTTGCGGACTGCTGATGCCGTTTTTCGCCAATCCTTGGATCCGTTCGAGTTCCTGAAGGCTCAGTTTGTACTGGGCCTTGGCCTGATCCAGGCGCGCTTGGATCGCTGCCATATCGATGCGAACGAGTTCCTGGCCCGCCAATACGGCGTCGCCTTCGTCGACGCCTTGCCACTCGATTCTGCCCGGGAGTTCAGCGGCCACGGTGATATCCTCCCACGGCTCGATGCTGCCGGTTAGGACCACGGAGTCCCGAACGGTTTTGGGTTCGAGCACTTGGACTTTGACCCTGGTCGTTTTCGGGGGGTCGTGCGGGAGGTCGGCACTATTCTTGGCAAGGGCACGGTGAAATATCGGCAGCGCGGCCACACGGCGGAATACCGTGGGCAGCATCACGCCTGTGCCAACGCCCAGGATAACGCCGACAACCAATAATGTAAATGTTTTTCGCATGACAACTCGTCGCTAACGCTTTTGGTTTGCGGCCCGGCAAGCTAAACAGCCGGCACCCCGCTCCGCGCGCCGTCCATAAACAAATCAACCAAGTCCTGGCCCAGCTCGGGCGTCAGCCGTCGCTCGGGTTCTTGCGCTTTCGCCATGATGTGCATGTCCATCAGTCCGCAAAACGCCAGCGCCAAGGTCTCTGGATCGCCCCCCGCCAACTCGCCGGCTTCGATGCCCTCGCGCATGAGGGCCGCGACCAAGCCGAGCCGTCGTCGCCCGAACCGGACCTTGTCGAATTGGGGTCCCTCCTGGGGCGGCGAAAAGAACACATGCAACAAGAAACGCGCCACCTCGGGCGAACATTCCGTGCGCGCGAACGCGACGCGGATGAGCGCTTTCAACCGGGCGCGGCAGCCTACCACGCCCGCGAGTGCGTTCTCAAATTCCGCGAAGGCTTGCTCAAAACTGTCCGTCACCAAACGGTGAAACAGGCCCTCCTTATTTGCAAAATAGTAGTACAAGACCGGCCGGGTCACCTCGGCGCGCTTGATAATCTCGCGAATGCTGGCGCCGTCATAACCCTTTTCGCAAAAAACACTTAGTGCACCTGCAAGGAGTCGCCGTTCTGTATCGCCGTGTTTTTGCTCAGGCATCGCGCCCGCTGTCCTCTTGCGCAGAAGGGTCTAGACCTACCGTTCGGTAAGCCGGGGTCATCATACATACTGCGGGCGTCATTGTCAAGCAGGGACATCGCCAATTGGCCCTAATTTCCCGGCCGGCTCGCTCCCCTTTTCCGTAGTGAGATCCTCGTTGTCGTTTCTCCCTTCCTCTGCCATGCCCCCTCCTTTCCGGCTCAGGCGAGCTTCACCGTTTCCCCATTGTCTCGCAGCGCAGCGCGTTCTTCAGGTTGCAGTATTTCTCCATAGGCGCAAAGTCTTTATCGTTGTGGAGAAGGGAGACCTCGTGCTCGATAGCGACTGCCGCGATCATACAGTCGACGGGTTTCCGAACCGTGATTCCTTTTCGTCGCAACGACCGATAGATATCGGCCGACTTTACGAAAGTCGGGTACGTCATTGGTAAAAAGATGAGTTCGCCGAGATAGGTCTTTGTCTTTCTGTGTTGCGTGTCATCGCGTATTCCTTGCAGAATTTCCGTCAAAATGATCCCGCAGATGCAGATGTCCTCACTGTCCTTGATGGAGGATATGAGGGTCTCGACGTGTGGGCTTCGACGCTTGGCAAAGAAGTCGATCCAGGTGCTGGTGTCCACAAGAATCATGAGGCATTGCGCCCTTTGCGCCAGGCGGCCAAATCGCCGTCCCACTGGATCTTGCCCTCGAGACTAAGGATTTCTTTTTGGCGCTCGTGGCGAAGAAGTTCCCGGAGCGCATGGTCGATCAACGCCCGGCGTGTGGCGATCCCCGTGACTTCTTGGCATTTCCTGACAAGTTCGTCGTCCAACACAACGTTTGTACGTCCCATGATCTTACCCTTTCGATTTGCCAATACACATTATACTTAGGGCGAATGTGTATGGCAAGAAGGCACGTGGACGAAACAGTTCGCGGAGCGGCGCTCAGTTCGCCTCCCTGCCGAAGGCGGCATCGAGGGCGTGTCGGCAGCACGGGGGTGCGCCTACGAGCCGGCCTTTCTCGATGCACAGGATGCGGGTGGCGATTTCGTGGACGAAATCATGCTCGTGGGAAACGATGATCATGGCTTGGGGCAGCGCGCGGAGCACGGCGCCGATGCGTGTTTTGGATTCGAGGTCGAGGCCGCCGGTGGGTTCGTCGAGCAAGAGCACGTCCGGCTGCATGGCAAGCACGGTGGCGAGTGCGA
>DUZM01000139.1 GCA_013349485.1 Candidatus Hydrogenedentota bacterium
CCAGTAGGCCACGGACGCCCAGTTATCCTTCCGATCGTTGGCGTGGCCGTGTTCGATCGTGAACCGGATCGACTCCTTGAACGTAATCGGGTCGACGATGTGGTATCGATACACGTTCCAGAGGCCGCCGGGCGTGGATGTGCCGCGCAACGGACACCCGAAATAGAGGTAGCTGAACGGTTCCGGACGCCCGTAGCACCAGGCCCCGCCGAAGTAGTCCTCGGTACCCGTGCCGTGGAGCCGCGGCGCGGTCTCGCCGTCGATGTAGACCATCTCGTCGCCTTCCCCCCACCATCCCTCCTCGAGCACCTTCACGGATAAGTTGCATCCGACGTAATGGCCCCTGCCTTTGGCTTCAAAGACCACGTAGTTATCCTCGGATGCGCACGGGAACGCTTGGCGATACTGGGCGTGGAACCGCCCCAGGTTTTCAGGGAGTGCGGCGTACTGGCGGAAGTCGATGTGATAGAAAAAACGGCGCACCGGCATGGTGCCGTCGTTGGTCAACGTCACTTTGGCGTTTTTCGCGAACGGCATATGCCAGAAACAGTTCAGCCCGTTGCTGTTGCCCACTTGGAATGGCGCGCTGGCATACATGTAGTAGCTGGCGTGGCCCAATCCGAAAAAATCCCCGAGCGGCGCTTCAACGGACGGCTGTTCCTCGTCGTCCCAATACATGCGTAACACCAGTTTGCGCAGATGATTGGGCTCCCGAGAACCGTTCGTCGTCCAGATGTGCGTGATGGCGCCCGGACCTGAAAGACTTGCCAGGACCCGCGTTTCACCGGGTTGGATCTGGTCGTCGTGCAATCCGTCGCGGTTCCCTCCCGTACGGTCGTAACTCGACACACGCCCCACCGTGTAGTCCTTCAAGAACGCGAGGTTTTCCATGGCGTCCGTAGGGCTGGTAGCGTCGTCGGCGGACGTGTCGAACGTTACAATTAGGAATGTCGAAATGATCGCGCTGAGCAAAGTTCGTGTTGCCATCATTCTCTCCCTGCCTATTTGATTCACGCGTTTCCCGAGCCCTATGAGTTGCTTCTACCAGTGTGCAGATTAGCACAAATTTGGCACTTCGCCAATCGCTGAGGAGCACCCAGTTGCACGCCGGTGATCCACGGTCGCGATCCTTGTCTCTGGCTAACGCCTCTGTTAACATAATTGTCTGTAATTGGGGAGACAACTTGGATGCGGGAGCAAGCGTCTGCGAATCCAACGTGCTCGATCCACGAAAGCCCGCAGGGCGTCCGCCTCGTGATATCTTCCAGACGGCACTTGTGGTTGTTATATACTGTCTGCATGGCGGTTCTGGCGATATGTAACGCGACGAATCTGGTCGTTTCTCTTACGTAGCTGCAGGTGCTGCGAAATACTTGGTCAGCCGTAGGGATTGCATGCAATGGTCTCTGCATTTTGATCGGCGTTTCTGGGATGGTCGTAGGGATCGTTGGAAGGCACGAAGTGGTTTTCGTTGAAGGTGGTTTCGTCCGGGTAGGGTACGGCAGAAGCGCCTTGGGATGGCGCAAGCGGGTCCCTTTGGCGCAAGTGAAACGTTTGCGCGTCGTGCCACGTCAAGAAGGTGCGGGCACTCGGAGTTCCAGAAAGAAAGAAGCTGAGCCGATCGGGCCAATCTGGTTTGAAATCGAAGGCAAGACCTATAGGTTTGGTCGGGGCCTCGACGACGACAGCGCACGAGAGGTCGTCGATAAGCTCTGCAACCGGTTCCCAAGTCTCGCGGGGTCGGCCTGATAGGCCGGCGACGTGCAATCCACACAACATCCGTCACCTCGTTCTTTGGAAAACGGCGCGGGGGGTGTGCTACCATCCGGGTTCGCCGGTTGCGAGTTCTTGGAAGGATCCCTATGAGCGAGATCGCGCGTGAAGATGTGGATTATGTGGCGGGTTTGGCCCAGCTCGAGTTAGACGACGCGACGAAGGAACGTCTTGTCGCGGAGTTGGGCGCCGTCTTGGGCTATATCGGCAAACTGAACGAGTTGGACACATCAGACGTCGAGCCGATGATGCACGTGCTCGATATGACGAACGTGTTTCGCGATGATGAGGTGCGGGAATCGTTGCCGCGTGACCAGGCGCTCATGAATGCACCGAAAACCGACAATGAGTACTTCCTTGTTCCCCGAATCCTGGACACGGACTGAATCCCGGATCTCGAGCGCAATCCATTAAGTCAGAAAAGGCTATGACAACAGAATGGCACAACAAGACGGCTCGCGAGATTCGTGACGCCGTCCGCGACGGCGCGGCAACCGCCACCGAGGTGGCCGAGAGCTATCTCGACCGCATCGAGCGCGTCGATCCGAAAGTCCAGGCGTACGTCGATGTGTGGCGGGACTATGCCCTCAGCCGGGCGGAGGCCGTCGACCATAAGCGTCGGAAAGACGGGGCGCTTGGCGCGCTGGCCGGCGTTCCCGTGGGTCTTAAGGACGTCTTCTGCACGCGCCAGGGATACACGACTTGCTGTTCGAAGATCCTCGACGGCTACCGAAGTCCGTTTGACGCGACGGTTGTTGAGCGGCTCGATACGGCCGATTGCGTGTTTCTGGGCAAACTGAACATGGACGAGTTCGCCATGGGGTCTTCGACGGAGAACTCCGCCGTGCAACCCACCAAAAACCCGTGGGACCTCGAGCGTGTGCCCGGCGGCTCGAGCGGCGGGTCTGCGGCCGCGGTGGCCGCCGATGCGTGTGCGTTCTCGTTGGGCAGCGACACCGGCGGATCGATCCGGCAGCCCGCGGCGTTGTCCGGCTGTGTGGGTATGAAACCCACCTATGGCCGCGTATCCCGTTACGGCCTGGTGGCGTTTGCCTCGTCGCTGGATCAAATCGGGCCGCTCACCAAAAACACCGAGGACTTGGCCTTGGTAATGAACGTTATCTGCGGGCGTGACCCTAAAGATTCGACTTCCGCAGACATCCCCGTGCCGGACTACACGGCGGCGTTGGCGGGCGACGTTTCGGGCTTGACCGTCGGCTTGCCCGAAGAGTTCTTTGCCGATGCGCTGGACGACGAAATCCGCGCCAAGGTAAACGACGCCGTGAAGACGCTCGAAGAGGCGGGCGCGAAAACCGTCGAGGTCTCTCTCCCCCACGCTACCGAGTACGGCATCGCGACGTACTATATCATTTGCACGGCCGAAGCCAGCGCGAATCTCGCGCGGTTCGACGGCGTCCGATACGGGTATCGCGCGCCCGAGACACACGATATGCGAGACATGTACGTGCGAACGAAATCGCAAGGTTTCGGGGCCGAGGTGCAACGACGCATCATGCTCGGCACGTACGTGCTCTCGAGCGGGTATTACGACGCCTATTATCTGAAAGCGCAGAAGGTCCGCGCCCTAATCCGTCGAGATTTCGACGCGGCATTCTCCCAGTGCGACGTGATTCTAGGCCCGACCTCGCCGACGGCGGCGTTTCGGATCGGCGAGAAAACGCAAGACCCGTTGCAGATGTATCTGAGCGATATTTATACGATTTCTGCGAATCTGGCGGGCATCCCGGGCGTTTCTGTGCCGTGCGGCCTGACGGAATCCGGGTTGCCCGTCGGGCTGCAACTCCTTGGGAAGCCGTTTGGCGAGGAAACGTTGATCCGGGCTGCCCACGCATATGAGCGAAACCGGGATTTCGACATGGGCCGACCGCCGCTGACGCAGGGAATTTGAGATGGACTACGAAGCCGTAATCGGGATGGAGGTGCACGTCGAGCTGAACACGGCGTCGAAAGTGTTCTGCGCGTGCAGCACGAACTTCCACGCGGCCCCCAATACGAACGTGTGTCCGGTGTGCCTCGGC
>DUZM01000119.1 GCA_013349485.1 Candidatus Hydrogenedentota bacterium
AGCAACAGAAACATGGCCGCAGCCGCCGCGAGCGGCCACACTGCCCGGCGCCTTAAGCCAACAGGTCTCAGGCGCAGTCTCGAGGAACGCAAGGACGCCCGCACGCGGTGCTCGAAGCCCGCCGGGGCAGCCTGCTTGGGCAGTTCCCGGTAAACCCGATCGACCCGTTTGAGTCTATCGAGCTCCCGGAGACAGTCCGAGCATTTGGCCAGATGGGCCTCGACCGCCGAGCGACGCGCCAGGTCGAGTTCGCCGTCAAGCAGCGCCGAGAACTCGTCTCTGACTTCCGGGCAATCCATCTTGCGTCCTCACAACACGTCGAGCGCTTCAAGCCGCTCGCGCAACAACAGCCGCGCCTTGTTCAAGCGCGACTTCACCGTCCCGCGCGGACACCCCGCCGCCTCGGCTATCTCGTCGTAGCTGAGATCATCGAAGGTCCTTAGCACGAACACGAGCCGATAGTGTTCCGGCAATTCGTCAAGACATCGCTGAAGCGCCTCGTCCATCTCGTGCGCGGCGGCAAACGTCCGAGGCGTGCGATCCGTCGATGCCGCCACTTCTGCGTAGCCGGGCGCGGCGTCCTCGAGCGCCTCGAGCGACGTACCCCGGTTCCGGCCTTTCCGGGCGCAATCACGCAGCCGGTTCCGCGCAAGGTTCGCCGCGATGCTGTATAGCCACGTATACACCTTCGCCTCGCCCTTGAACGAGCCAATCCCGCGATACGCGCGCACGAAGGTCTCCTGGGCGAGGTCGCGGGCGTCTTCGCGGTTGCCGAGGAAGCGGTATAACACGTTGTAAATACGATCTTTGTAGCGGCGCACCAGCTCGTCGAAACCCGTCGAGTCGCCGTTCTGACATACCTCAATCAGTACCGCATCGGACTGCTGTCTCGCTTCTCTCAGCAGAACCACGGTTCCGCGCTGCTCCCGCGCGCGCCAAGGCGCAAGCTACGTCTGCAAACCATTAGACACCAAACGCCGCAACTGGGTTCGAACACGTATTCTATACCGTTTTGATGTCGGTTGCGAGCCCTCGGTTGCAGCCCTCCGGGCATGGCGCCTGCGGCCTCGGGAGGAATCCGCATCACGGTCCAGGCAGACTTGCCCACAACCTGCGCTACGACGGGGCGCACGCCCACGAAGCAGGTCTCCCGCTCCGTCTTGGATAACGCTGCGCGTTCAGTGTAAGTCCAGAAACGCAAGGCGCGTTTCCGCAACAGCGTTTATGTCGGCTGGAGGCCGGTGCAGAAGTTTGTAACACACTCGCCGATGGCGTCGAGGTTGTAGCCGCCCTCCTGCACGACGAGCGTCGGGAGACCCAGTTTGGCCGCGCGCCCAGCGATCTTGCCGTAAGACTCCGTCGAGAGGGTGAACGTGCCGAGTGGATCGCCGATGAATGTATCCGTTCCCAGCGAGACAATTAGGAAATCGGCGGCGTGCGCGGCGACGGCGTCGAGCGCGCGCTCGAGGGCCTCGAGGTATGTGGCTTCATCCGTGCCGTGTGGCAGCGGAAGGTTCAGGTTGCAGCCGCTGCCGGGGCCCGCACCGGTTTGCTCACGGAACCCCCAGCGGTACGGATATGCCGTCCTCGGGTCCGCGTGGAGTGAAACGTAAAAAACTTCGCCCGAATCATAAAAGATTTCCTGGGTGCCGTTTCCATGGTGGTAGTCGACGTCGAGGATGGCGACGCGCCGGGCTTCGTCGCTCCCGCGCAGACGCGTCGCTGCCAGCGCAGCGTTATTCAGGTAGCAGAACCCGGCACAATAGTCGTGCCCGGCATGATGCCCCGGCGGCCGGCAAAGGGCATACACGCAGCGTTCGCCCGCGAGCAGGAGGTCGGCGCCCGTAAGGGCGCAACCGGCCGAAGCCGCGGCCGCCTCGAACGTATGTTCCCCAATCGGCGTATCGGTATCGAAAACGCCCCGCCCCGCCGCGCTCAACCGCCGAATGTACTCCGCCGCGTGTACCGTGGCAAGCGTGCCCGGCTCATAGTCGCGCGGCCCGAAAAATGGGAAGCCGGCGACGCGCAGCGCCTCTGCTATCCGCTCGGCGCGTTCGGCGACTTCCGGGTGTCCGCCCGCGCCCAGTTCATGGTCCGGCCGGTGCAGCCGATGCCGTTCGGTGTAGATTACGTTCATGGGCAGGCATCTTAGGCCCAACGTATACGCGGTTTCAACCGGCCTTCACAAGCAGCGGTGACGGAGCATCGTCCCGAAAAGGAGCCGCGTCAGATGCTGGGGGCTCCATGCGGTGCGCCTTTCCCAGAAGTCTTCTCCTCATTTGGAGAAGTTAGAATGTTTGCGGCGTGCGCGGCCCGGATGCTATACTTGCGCGTTCCGTGGTTGTTCCCCGAATCACCGCTGCCGTCGTGCAAGGCCCCGCGCGCCGTGCCCGGTGAAACAATGGAATTGAGAAAGGAATAGTGAATTCTCAACGATAAGGACGGGTAGCCATGAAATCGACTGCGAAGCTGATTGTTGCCGGCGTGCTTTTGCTGAGTTTTGGGCTTCTTGTCGGCACGACTGTTCCGACCTCGGCGCAAACGGCAAATGCCTCGGGCGCTTACAAGATCGGCATCGTCGACTTGCAGAAAACACTGGACAACTACGCCATGCGCGAAGAGGAAGTCAAGAAACTCGAGGCGGAATTCAAACCGCGCGAGGACGACCTCGCGGTTATGGCTGAGGAATGGGAAACAAAGAAAAAGGCATACGAGGACGAAAAAGAAGACCTCACAGACAGACAACGCGAGGAACGACAGGACGAGCTCGCCAAAGCCTACTTGGATTTGCAGGACGAGACGAGACGTCTCGAGGCCGACTTCGAACGTAGCAAGCGCCGCTTGAAGACGCGCCTACTAAAAGATCTCGTCAAGGCTATCGAGCAAGTGGGCGCGGAGGGCGATTATCACCTCGTCCTCGAAGCCGATCCCGAAAGCCGCACAGGCGTCATGTACTATAGCCCAACCATGAACATTACCCAGCGAGTGATTGACCGCCTGAACGAAGGGGGTTAGAAACCGATCGGTATCCGCGCGCAACACTCAAGCAGAACCTGAGGGTAGACCTATCGTGAACCTGGAAACGTCGCGGGAAACCGCGCGCGCATTCTTCCCCGTCGGCCGCCTGTCGACACAAAAACCGAAAACCGTATGAAAAAACGTGTTCACGAAATCGCCGAGCTGGTCGACGGCACGGTTGTGGGCGACGGCGACGTCGAAATCACTGGCGTCAATCGGATACAGCGCGCCGAGCGCGGCGATCTAACCTTCATGGTCGGCGACGCGTATGCCCGCTTCATCGAGTCCACCCAGGCCTCCGCCATCATGGTTCCCCGCGGGTTCTCGCAAGGGACAAAACCGCTGATTCAGGTCGCGGATCCCTACGCCGCGTTTGTCGAAGTCCTCGAAATAATCAAGAAGGACATCGAGCGGCACCCATCGTCGATTCATCCGAGCGCCGTAATCGGCGAGAACGTCGTGATGGGTGACAACGTCGCTCTTGGCCCCTACGTCTGCATTGCCGACGATTGCCAAATCGGCGACGGTGTTATACTCTACGCCGGCGTATACGTGGGCCACTCGTCGAGAGTAGGCGACAATACCATAATTCATGCCAATGCAACCGTTCGCGAACGCGTCGTCATCGGTGCCCGGTGTCTCATCCATAGCGGCGCCATCATCGGCGGCGATGGATTCGGCTTCGAGTTCCGCGGCGGCGCCCAGCAAAAAATCCCGCAAGTGGGAACCGTTGTTTTGGGCGACGACGTAGAGGTCGGAT
>DUZM01000232.1 GCA_013349485.1 Candidatus Hydrogenedentota bacterium
ACGGGAAGTACGCTTCCGAGCCCTACCTGCCCGACGCCGAATTGACCCGAGGCGAAATGACGGCCTACGCCGTGCCCGAGGGCGAAGTGTTCGTTATGGGAGACAACCGCAACCTGAGCGAAGACAGCCGAAACTGGCCTCGGAAGAGCGTTCCGACCGACGAAATTGTCGGCAAGGTCCGCCTGATCTACTTGCCCCTCTCCCGCTTCGGCCCGGTGCGATCCTATCCGCTCGTGAATGCCGCAGGGGAATGAACTACCCCGCTTCGTGTACAATACCCGGCGCGGGCCCCACGTGGCGCTGGGGCGGCCCAGCATAGAGGCAACATGACCTACGACTATTACGGACAGGGACAATCTCGGCTCCGGTTTTTCGCCGAGCGGATCACCTGGGGCACCCGACGTCTCATTCTGGCCAACCTCATCGTCTTTGTCGGCCAGTTGATCGTCGACGTCCCGTGGGGCCGGATGCCCGGTATGGCGCCCGGCGGCGCCTTCGTATATGATTGGCTGATGTTTGCGCCCGGCAGGTTCCTGCATCATTTCCACGGGTTCATCTGGCAACCGTTCACCTACATGTTTCTCCACGCCAGTCTGTGGCACCTGTTCCGCAACATGCTGTGGCTCTTTATCTTCGGCCCCATGGTCGAGCGGCGATTGGGCACGAGACAGTTCCTCCGATTCTACATCCTGTGCGGCGCCCTCGGCGTGCTCGCCACCTACCTCCGCCTCAAAACACCCGCCGCACCCGTACTGGGCGCCAGCGGCGCCGTCATGGGCGTGCTTATGGCGGCCGCAATCGCCGATCCCGATCGGCAGATCTTCTTGTTTCCATTCCCAATACCCATCAACATGCGCGCCTTGATCTTTATCGTCGTGGCGTTCGACATCGTCAGCGCCCTCGGCGGCGGACACACCTCGGTGGCCACGCATATCGGCGGACTCGCCGTCGCACTCTGCTACATGAAGCTCGCGCCGCCTATCCGCCGTTGGGTTCGTACACTGAAAAGAGAACACGAGCCCCCAAACAGCAATAAGGATCCTATCGGCGAAGCCGTAGACAAAATCTTCGACTTTGAAGAGGAACGGCGTCGCCGCCAACGATAGGGGCGTTCCGGAAATCCCTGACAGGACGCGTTCACATGGTTGAGTTGCCCGGACCACACGAACTCGTGCTCTTGCTCCTTGTGATTGCCGTACTGGCCGCCACCGGCCTCTGGCCCAGGGTTATCCGCGCACTGCGCGAACTCCGAGGCGAACGCCAACAGGAAACGGCCCCGTCCCGTTCCGATGTCGCCCTTGCATGCAAGATGCTCGGCGTGGCCCGTCCACGCCATGGGCCGACATCGAGGCCGCCTACCCCCCAAAGGCCAAGATCCACCACCCGGACAAAGGGGGCGACGACGACGCAATGCGGGCATTGAACGATGCCTACGCGCTCCTCAAACAAGTCCGGCGAGAGCAAGGCAGCCATGGCAAAGACTGACGCACAGCCCATCTGGCAGCCTGAGATGCTCGAGCGGTATCCCATGGACCCCAATGCCATGGTCGCCGACCTCGACGACGCGCACAAGGAACTGCTCCACACATACGTCGCAGAAACCACTCACAGCACCCAGCTGGCCGGCATCCTGGCGGCCGTCGCGGCGCGCCATCCCCGCTATCTCCGCGTCAAAGAACTTTTCGAGACCCTCGAGGCCTATCGACGAATCGGCCAGGCCGTCTACGAACAATGGCGCGCGGGCCGCGTCGAGGTGGTCTATGATTTCGCGTCCGGACATGGGTTGCTCGGAGTGTTGCTGGCCTACCGGTTTCACGCCCTGCGCGTCGTGTGCGTAGACCTCGAAAGACGGCCCGCCTTCGACCATTACCTCGAGGTCGCCCGCGCCCATGGCGCGCCCTTGCACAACATCGAATACGTCGAAGACGACTTCGCCAATATCGCGCTCCCCCCGAAAAGCTACGTGATCTGCATCCATGCATGCAACGAGGCCACCAAGACCGCGCTCCAAATGGCCCGGGCCGCCGCCGCCTGCTACGCCGCCATGCCGTGCTGCATGCGCGACGGCATATACATCCGCCGTATCAAGCACCTCGACGATCGCGTACGCTACGCCGCCGCCGTGGGCGTCGTGGCCGGCCAATTCGGCGCCTACAAAATCACCGCCATCGACGAACGCATCACCAACCGCAACCTAATCATCCTCGGCTAAAAGAAATGGGGACAAGGAAATGGGGTCAGGTTCTGTCTTGCGCCCGAGCAGCTTCAAGAGGGACTGACGCCGTCTTTCGCGCAGCATAACGAAGCGAAACACGGTGTCTGTCCCTGCCCCATAATAACGGCGACTTCGTATTACAGAACGTGCACGGCTATCGCGTTGAAGAGAAGCCCTGCGGCGAACGCCCACAGCCAAACCAGGAAAACGTACGCGACCATAGCCCTTTTGTTCACGACGGCGGCCAATGCGGCGAGCGCCTGGATGCGGGTCGCGGGGCCCGCCACGATAAACGCGAGCACCACGCCGGGCGCCAGCCCTTTGGCCATCAGACTCGAGAGCGTAGGCAACGCCCCGCCGCCGCACACGTAAAGCGGCACCGAGAGCAGCGCGCCCGCCGCCACCGCGTAGGGTCTCGAGGGACCCAGCAGGCGCGCCACAAGCGGCCCCGGTAACCACACGTTTATGGCCGAAGCCAACAACACGCCGACGACCACGTAAAGCAGCACATGTTCGAGTTGATCCAAAAACAACGTGCGGACAGGTTTGGTCGGGTGGTGGTGCGCGTGGTGTTCGCCGGGCGCTTCGGTTCTCGCGTTCACGACGGCAACCCCGCGTTTCTCGCACAGCATTGCTACCACCCCAACCGTGGAACCCAGACATACCGCCGACACCCATTGTGCCAACGCCAGGCCGCCGCCTATGGCGCCAAACGCAAGCACAAACATCTGAGGGTTGATCAAAGAAGATGCCGTCAAAAAAGCAAGTCCGGCCCCCAGCGGCATGCCGCAGCCGAGCAAGGCTACCACAACCGGAACCGTGCCGATGGTGCACAATGGCGACGCCGAACCCGCGATCGCGGCGACAACGATCAGCGCCGGCGTGGGCAACCGAAGTCTCTGAAAAGATAAAAGCGCCCTGCGGTACTTGAGGAGCGCTGCGCCGACGACCGCCCCCGCCACAACGTAAGGAAGTAGCTCGAGCAATAGCACGGCCGACTGACGAATCACGGCTAACGTATTCGGTAGCAGCCGCTCCACGCGCTATCCTCGCAAACCGGGCATCACCGGCAAATGCCCGCTCGTGACCACGCGCGTTTCCTGCTCACGAAGGTCAGCGCAACGAGCGTCATCACCGTTACGTTGCCGGCCATGCCGCCCGTTGCGCTCCCCGGGCCGGGAGTCGTCAACAAACCGCAGCCAATCTGAATGTCTGGCCCTCCCTCGCCTTCACCCTCGCCTTCACCCTCGCCCTCACCTTCACCTTCGCCTTCGCCTTCACCTTCGCCTTCGCCTTCACCTTCGCCTTCGCCTTCACCCTCGCCCTCACCGCCGCAAGCACCGTCATAGCTCACATTCACGCCGCGGGCC
>DUZM01000186.1 GCA_013349485.1 Candidatus Hydrogenedentota bacterium
GGTCCCGTACGGGACCCGCGCCGTATCGCCCAAGTAGATCGTCGGTTCGTGAGGTAGCCGTTCCCAGATACTCCCGAGCACGGTTAGGCCGCCCACACCCGAGTCGAAGATCCCGATGGCGTCGCGGCACTCACACATCCTCGCGAAAACCTCCTGCCCGGGCGACCCAGCGCGCGTCGGGCGCTATAGGCTGAGAAAGATCGAAGTGGCCCGGAAAAATCTCCGGGGGCGCGGCCCCCTCAATCAAGAACCGCACACATTTTACGCCCGGTTCCTGCTGCCCCTTAAGGGCGCTTTGTGTAACCGTATTGACAATTCCATGAATCATCAACGCCTCAGCCGATGCGCTCTTGGGATGGTGCAGGACAAGATCGCGGGAGAAATCGATTACAAGTTCCCCGCTTTCCAGCAAGTACACCGCGTGAATCTTCGTCGCCGGCGGAAGAATGGGCGTCAAATTCCCGCGCGGCCCACGAATCAATGCGTCGAGTGCGTGCCGGCAGTTCTGCACCGTGTAATCGCTGAATTCCAACGAGTAGACATCGGGTGCAAGTGCTCGCGCCTCGGGGTCCGCAAAATAGAGCTGGACGTGCCGTACGGCGGCGCTGGGTTCTGGTGTCCGTTCCATCGCACGAGGTGCGATAGCCGGCTCGAACTGCGCCAGCGGGCTTTGCCCCCGCTGCATCATCTGATACACGAGCAACGCTACACAGAACAGGAGCACCAGCGTAACCATCCCCCACACAACCGTCAACACGCTACGAATCAGGCTGCGATCCCGATCGCTGCTCATCTATTCAACCTCCGCAATGCCGGCCGATTCGACATAGTCCCTTAACCCCGCTGCAATCGCTTCCGCGATGCGCCCCCGATACGCCTCCGTCTCGAGTAGCGCCTCCTCGGTGGCGCTCGTCAGAAACCCGATTTCGATCAGTATGGCCGGCATTTCCGCCTCTTCTAAGAGGCGACTCGGTATGTCGTGAACACCTCGATTGACCGCCGAAACGGCCTGGTCGAGCGACCGCGCGACCGCCAGAGCGATCTCGCGGCTTTGCATCTCAATCCGGGACTCGAGCCGGGCCGGCCCCGAATCCGTTTCCCCGGGTGCGCCGCCGGATAAAGAACCCGATCGGCTTGCGTAAAAGATCTCAAAGCCGTGGGCCGCCGGAGAAAAACTAGCCCCAGCGTGAATGCTGATAAGTAAATCTCCCCTATTATCATTGGCGGACAAAGCCCGATCGCCGAGCGATACGTCCACGTCATCGCGACGCGTGAGGAACACGTCCGCCCGAAGCGCTGCTTTGACGGCATGCGCCAGGTTCCTGGCCACGGCCAGCGTGAGTTGTTTCTCCTGCAATCGGTTCGTGCCGCCTTCAGCGCCTGCGTCGCTGCCGCCGTGTCCAGCGTCGATCACGATGACGCTGGGAGCACGAAGCAGGGCCGGCGGCGTCCGCCCTCGCGACCCCGTCGCCTCTCTTCCCAGTGCTTGTGGCTCGTCGAGCGTTTCGACCGTAACGTCCGCGGCCGCCATTTGGCCGTGCCGCGCCGACTCAACCTGCTCGACGTCGACCCGAAACGCCTGCTTGAAAAACGGCGTTACGTCCGCCACGGCGATCAACGCCGTCGCGGATTCACGAAGGAGCGGATAGCGAAGTGAAAAGACGTTCAATGAGGCCTCGACCCGGGTGTCGTTAAACGGTATCCTGGCCCTGTCGCCCGCAAAATCAACGTGCAGCGACGCCGGAAGGACACGGTAACCGCCTCCCAGTGCCGTCACGATGTCCGGAAACGGCACATAATCAATGCCATTTTGCTCCACACTATCGACCGTTGCCGTGCGATCGCCCTCTTCGGCAGAAAACCGAAACGAAACCAACGGCGCACCTGTAACGGCCAACGACACCAATGCGGCAAACACCAAAAGGCCCGCGGCCCGCGTGCGGAACCTTTCGGCTGCAACCTGAGAGCGAAAGTTCCGGCGGGCATTGTCCGCGTCACGTGTCCCTGGACGGTTTCCGGCCGGTGCACTCAAGGCCCATATCCTCGATCACAGTCGGCCCGCGATGTCCTCGCAATCTCACTGGCGCAGTAGTGGCTTGACACGCTGCCCTCAATCGCCTTTCTGAAGATTTATGATGCGCTGTCTCACGAGGGGACTCTTATCGAAAGTGTGCGAGCGACCCGATGAGGAACGAAACGCCAGCACTAACAGAAGGCTCATCAGCAAGAAGATGGCGATTAGGAAACCTATTCCCACTTTGTCGCGTTTAGTCATAGGAGAGAGACCTCAAAAACGCCGACCCAACGCCCGCGCGCCTCGATATGCCGCTATCCCAGCAGAACCGTCGCTTGTTAGCGCCGGCAGGCGCCGCTCACGGCGCCTTGCGCTTCGACTGGATAGTCTTCCGCACGTTCATCATGGTTTCGCCGACTTGGGCGGACTTCTTGGGCGGCAACTTGACCTTCGACTGCGCCAGCGCGGCCTCCGCATTCATCTTCTCGAGACAGGCCTGACAAAGCCGCTTGCTGATGCTGATCGCTGGCGCGCCGCAACGGCCGCATTTGATCTGTTGATTGATCGACACGTTCTGTATCAGCCCCTGCTCCAGCATGCGCAGCACCGTGTCTCGATCGATGTCGGCCTCGAGGGCAATCTCTTCGGCGTTGAGGTGCGGCAGACGCTCGAGCACTTCGCGAATCCGTTCATAATCGCTCTGCTCGTCCGATTCGCACTTCGGGCATACCGGGATGCTGCCCTTGTCAAAAACCCGTTTGCAGCGCGGACATGTTGCAATTGGCATAGCTAACCTCCTTCGACCGGCGGCCAATCGTACGAGAAAGACTCCCACTCGATGTCCAGATTGCCGATCACCCCGGACTTAAGAACATAGCCGTCCCGCGACACATTTACCCCGACGGTCAAGCGTCGAATCGCCTCGCCCGCCCTATCGCGAGGCGCACGACTGCGCACCGGATACGTGACCCGGATCCATGTCCGCTCGCCGACCTCCTTGGCCAGATTGGTTCGACCCGCGTCAACGCCCGCAACCTCGAAGGTCGCGCCCGGGACAAATATATACTGATCTTCTATACCCTCCGGCCGAATCTGGCTCCCCTCAACCGACCATTCGCCGATTTGTTTGCAGAGCCCCTGATACGCCGTTTCCCACGCTTCCTCATTATCCGTGGCCATCCGAACGCGCTCGAGACGTTCCGTCATCCACCACGTCATCCGGATGACTTCGGCGTCATTGCCCTCCTGTACGGCAGCGGCATACCGCAACGCAATGCCGTCCGCCGCGAACGGCTCCGCGCCCCTGCTCTCGGGAGCCGCCCTGTTCGATACCGCCACCGCCGCAGCAGACTCATCCTGCGGCCCGAACATCAATCCCGACCAACCA
>DUZM01000241.1 GCA_013349485.1 Candidatus Hydrogenedentota bacterium
GTTTTTGGGCTGCCGTACCGCGTCGAGCTGAGCACGCGGCCGCACAACGCCATCGGGACGGACGCGATGTGGGAGGCGGCCACGTCGGGCTTACGAAACGCCCTCGAGGCCAAAGCCGTCGCGTACAAGGTGAACGAAGGCGACGGCGCCTTCTATGGTCCGAAGATCGACTTTCACATTCGCGATTCGCTTAAGCGGTCGCATCAGTGCGCCACGATTCAACTGGACTTCGCCATGCCGGACAAGTTCGAGCTCGAGTACATGGGCGCCGACGGGGCGCGGCACCGTCCCGTCGTGATTCATCGGGTGATTTACGGGTCTATCGAACGGTTTTTCGGTATTCTGCTGGAACACTTCGGCGGCGCGTTTCCGCTGTGGCTTGCGCCGGTGCAGGTAGTGGTGATTCCTGTGAGCGGCGCGTTTGCGGCGTACGCCGGCCGGGTGCGGGACACGTTGTTTGACCTGGGGCTGCGGGTCGGCGTGGATGAGGCCGATGAAACGATGAATTACCGAATCCGGGCCGCGCAGACACAGCAGGTGCCGTATATGCTCGTGGTCGGCGAAAAGGAAGAACGTTCCGGGAGTGTTTCGGTGCGTCATCGCCGTCGCGGCGACCTGGGCGCCATGGATTTGGAAGCGTTCGCGGCGCGGGTGCAGGCCGAGAGGGTTTCGAGAGCGCTTGACGGCTGAATGTCGTGCGAAGCTCGAGGATTCGTGGCCGCAGGCGCGGGGAAAATGTGCTATTCTATGTGTCAGCCGGCGTCGGGAATGCGCGGCGAGGGGCGGCAGTGGAAGGAGGGTGGGACAATGGCAAAAGGCGTTGAATCCGTATGTGTCAACCATCCGGGGGTGGAAGCGATTGGTCACTGCAAGCAGTGCAACAAGCCGTTCTGCAGTGCGTGCCGCGTCCAGGGTCCCACGGGCAACTTCTGTAGTCAGGGCTGCAAGGAGAAACACGAGGCGTTTGTCCAACGCGCGCAGCAGCATGAGGACAAGCGGGGCCGCCTCGTCATGGCAAGCACGACCAAGCGGTGGGTGAAACGGGCGGTCATTCTGGTCATCGTGTTGATACTTCTTAGCTTGGCTTCCGCTTTCACTAATTATAATATACCAATCTTGAGCGACATTGGCTGGTGGATTCGTAACCTCATAGGAAAGTAAAGGGGGCGATCATGGACTTAGGGAAACTGAAATGGCCGATTTTGTTTTTGCTGCTTTTGGCAATCTTCTGGTTTTTCACGCCGTCCGCGGCGAACTATTTCTACAACAAACATACCCAAGTGGAACCTGGCTCGGACCCCGCATTGGACAAGAAACATGAAGCGGGGCTGACGTTCCACGGCAATTTCCAGATGAAGACGCTGCGTCTCAAACGGGCTATCCAGTTTTTGCAGGCGGCGGTAGACCGTTATCCCAACGGCCGGAACTACTGGCTTAACATGTCTCGGTTGGCGCGGTGTCACGAACGACTCGGCAATTACGAGACCACCATCGAGATCCTCGAGACGATGCTGGCCAACAACGCGAAGAGCATTGACGACCGCGTGCCGCCAAACAGTCATCTCGAGACGCGGATCAATAAGCTGCGCGAAGTACACGAAATAGCCCCCGGAAGAAAATGGTAGCCCGCGTCGTCGGCAGGATCCCCGTCTTTGAGTGCCTGCGCGCGAAGAAACGCGGGGCCATCCGGCTTTTCACGTTGCACGGCGCCAAAGGGCTCGGGCACATACGCGACGAGGCGTCGGGGATACCTGTCGAGGCGTGTGATCGGCGGAAACTCGATACGCTTGCCTGCGGCGCCGTCCACCAGGGGGTCGTACTCGAGGCCGAGCCGTTGCCGGTATCGCGGGCCGACGAATGGGCTGCCGGGCCGTTTCCCGCCGACGGCCTGGTGGTAGTCCTCGACGGCGTGGAAGATCCGCATAATTTCGGCGCCATCGTGCGTTCGGCGGTGGCCTGCGGGGCGTGCGCCGTCGTCTTCGGAAAGGATCGCGCGGCGCCCATATCGCCGACGTCGGTGAAGAGCGCCGCTGGGGCCATGGAGTACGTTGATCTCGTCCGGGCGACCAACCTGGTTCGTACCTTGCAACTGCTCCGTACGTCGGGGTTCTGGCTTGCTGCGCTCGACGCGGCTGCGCCCCAGGCGCTTTGGGACGCGGATCTGCGGGGGCGCGTTGGCTTGGTTGTCGGCAGTGAAGGCGGAGGCATTCGCCGGCTGGTCCGTGAGCAGTGCGACTTCGAGCTTAGGATTCCCCTGGTTGGCCCGATTGAGAGTTTGAACGCAAGCGTGAGCGCGGCGATTGCGCTGGCGGAGTGTATGCGGCAACGGGTCAAAAAGAGGCCGTAGGCTGCAGGGAGTGAAGAGCCGGGAGCGGGCACCCCGTAGCAGGCCAACCGGCCGATGGGTTGGGCGCGCCCGGGTATTGCCCAATGCTGGCGGCATGCTCTACGTTGCGCATCTACCGCGCGACGGCCGCGTGCGTGCATCGGATACGTAATGCCGGCGGCTCAGTCGAAAATGGGCGGCGTATTCATGTCCTTTTCGCGGAGCTTTTTGGCGTAGTTGACGATGATTCGCCGCACGAGTTCGTCGCGTTTCAGGCCTTCGACCTCGGCTTTCCACCGGAGAAATGCGGCCACGGACCGCGGAAGGGTGATAGTCATCTTGACCTTGGAGGTCGGCTTGTCCTTGGGGCCCATCCGTGCCACGGTTACGTCCGAGGAATGCGCGAGTGTATCTTCCATAACGGCGGTCTCCATCCATTATTTGCGGCTTTTGCTTTATTTTATACTAGGTAACGCCGTAATCCAAATATCTCTTTCACTTGCGCCGTTGCCCGGCCAATAGCTCTTCTCCGGACACAACCTCGTTGCACGCGACGAGCGTGAAACCCGCGTCGTACAAAGCGTTCACGTAGTGACTCAGCGGCCTATGGTATCTTGGCGGATAGTGCCGCGAGGACGTTTTGCCGCGCCATTCGATCTGGACAGGGATTCTTAAGACCTGGTTGTCGAGATAGTTCTTGGCCCAGCCGTCCGTCCAGGGATGGCGAAACGAGGAGACGAACGGGGCGCCGGGCCTTGCCACGCGTGCGGCTTCGGCAAGCACCGCGCGCGCATAAGCGATTGCATCAAGGGCCATATTGCTGACGATAAGGTCGAAGGTCCCCGGGGCAAACGGGAGCGCCGCGGCATCGGCAAGCGCA
>DUZM01000256.1 GCA_013349485.1 Candidatus Hydrogenedentota bacterium
CCGCAATCTACGCCCCGACCGGCGTGTTCACGGGCGTCGGGTTTGCGATTCCCATAAACCGGGCAAAGGTGTTGCTTGCCCAGGGGCTATCGGCACAGCCGCAGGCTGCGGCCGGACTTCAAGGGAGTTCCCTTTGAAACGGTTCTTAAAATTCACGGTCGCGGCAGCGGCCGTGGCGGCCATTGCCGTATTCGTCTTGCTCAATCTGGGCCATCAAGCCAAACTGCGCCTGTTTCGAGAACTCGAAATAAACACGCTATTGCTGCTGGTCGTGGCGTTCTCGGCTGGCGCGGCGGCGGTTTTTCTGGCGGACCTATGGCGCCACTGTAAAAGGGGCAAGAGCCCGACTACGGCGGCCAAGGTACAGGCGCCGACGATGGATGAGGATCTTTAAGTAGCTATGGACAGCGTGGTTTGCGATAGCCTGAGGCGGTTTCCCGAGGCGGACGCCCATCATCGCGCGATAGATGACTTACTGTGGTTTGGGCTTAAAATCTTCTTGTTTCTGGCTGTTTTCGAGATCGGCGCAGGCGCGCTCGAACACAGCCTGCTCATTCTGGCGAGTGGTTTCTATTCGGCGGCCAGTCTGGCGTACGTGGCGGGGCTGCTGCTGGCGCATCACGAGAGCGTCAAACCCGCCGACGAACGTTATCCTTACGGCTACGGCAACCGGGCTGCGGTGTTTCAGCTTGTGTCGTTGTGTCTGCTCGGGGTGGGCGGCGTTTACCTGCTGTTCCTCATCCTGGAGAGTCATGGCGCGGCCTTGGGCTACGTGGGTCTGGGGACGTTCCTTAGCGCGCCGCTGTCGCTGGCCATAGCCTTTTGGGCCAGCCGGACGTGCGAACGGAACGCCCGAGACATCGAGGCCCAAGAAGCCGCGAGCCTGAAGCTGGTGCTCAAAGGGGCTGTTGTTGTTTCGGCCATGGCTTTCGCTGCCCTCGCGTGCGCTCGTATCTTCGCTGGGAACCGGCTGGCCGCCTGGGCCGCCGCCCTGGTTGTCGTGACCACGTTGTGTTTCTTTGTGAGAGGGTTCTATGAAACGTTCCGCGTCGTCACAGACCGAAGCGCTGTGGGCGACTCCTTTGGTCACGTTTCCCGGCTGGCCCAGCGGGCGGCAAGGGAAGCCGAGATCGTGGACGTCAGTACAAGGAGCATCGGGCAGTTGACGCATGTTGAGGTCCGGGCCGCCTTCCCTTTTCATGTCACGGTCGCGGAAGCCAACGCAATTGAACGCGATATCGAAACCGTTTTGCGCAGAAAACTCCCCAAAGTGGGGCAAGTGGCAATCCATTGGGAATGATGGCAAATTGCGCACGTTTGCTGCTGGTGCTACCAGGATTGGCTGTAGTCTGTCTTGGTCTCGTCGGCTGTCCAAGCAACGGGGTCCCGGACGCGGACCTCGCCGTCTCAGGGCTTCCCGGAATGCTTCGGATTGCGGAAGTCCGCTCGAGCTACGTAAACATCCTTCCCGATGAGGTGAAACTGAAACTCGATGCGCACGAGGATTTCACCCTGATCGATGTGCGGCCCTCGTCCGACTATCAGCGGGGTCATCTGCCGGGGGCCGTCTCGATGCCGATTGCCACGTTGCCTTGGACCATGAACCGTCTCGACAAAGACAAGGAAACGGTAGTGTATTGCCAATCGGGGATCACGAGCGTCGCCGCCTGCAACGTGTTGATTGCAGGCGGGTTCAGCGACGTGAAAAACATGGTGGGCGGCATAGGGGCGTGGCCCTTCGAGGTAGTGACGAGTAACACCGTTGTCGTCTCGTTATAGTAAGGATAGGAGAAGAACGCAATGGTCAATATTATCTTGGGAGCGGTAGCCATCTTATTCGGCCTGTGGCTGATGTTTGCGAACTGGTGGGCGACGATCGATCTGTTGAAAACCGCTTTTCCACTGGTCCTGGCCGTGTACGGCGTCATCGCGTTGCTGGCCGGAATCAAGAAGTTCTCCCGCAAAGCTGGGGAAGAAGAGTAAGGACGCGATCCTACTCGCCCATCGGGGCCGGGGCCGCGCACATCGGATGACCGGTCTCAGAAAGGAGCCAGAATGGTCTCGATTGAACAAGCACGATCCAGAAAAAAGGCGAAGCACGGGGAGTCCGCAACCCACGGCAACGCCGCGCCGGCGACCGGCGCCGCCTCCGTGCCGGCGGCAGGCAGGTCCGTTCGGGTCAACGGCAATGGCAATGGCAATGGCAAAGTCGAGGCGCCGCTGAGCCTGAAAGCGCTGACCGTGTTCTCGAATCTCGGCAAGAGCCTCGGGAAAGTCGTGAACTGGTACGCCCAACTCAGCGAGGTGAGCAGCGAAGACCTCTGCCTGCGCTATCGAAGCAAGGGAATGGAAGCGTTTCAGAAGGGTCGGTTCTCCCTTGCGGCGGAGTCCTTTGCGACCTTGGCAGAATTGCGTCCTACGGACCCGTGGGCGACGTACATGCTGGGGCGCGCGCTGGGCAAATCCGGTGACACGTCGGCGGCCATCGATTGGCTCAGAAAAGCCGTCACCCTGAATCCCGACGATGCCGAGATCCACTTCCAGCTCGGGCTGTTCTTGTCTCATGAAGAGCGGCTGAAAGAGGCCGAGCCCGAGTTTCTCGAGGTGGTCAAGCTGTTGCCTGCCGAACCTAAGGGCCATTACAGACTCGGCGTGGTCTACGACAAGATGGGCGAACACGAGAAGGCCGCGAAAGCGCTGCGCCGCGCGCTCGAGTTGCGTCCGCAATCGCCCAAGATCAATCAACGGCTCGGGTTTGTTTACGAAGGCAAAGGCGACCATGCCGAGGCGTTGAAGTACTTCAAGAAGGCGGCGGAACTTGAGGACTCGATTCTGTAAAGGGGCGCCGTTCGGATGACGGAGAGCACCATAAACGAGTCGATGGTGCGGGTGTTGACCAAGCACAAGCGCCGGCAGGTCGGCTATCGGTTTCTGATCGTTTCCTCGGCCCTTTTGTTGCTGGTGGTGTTGGCGACGGTGATCCGCTTCTACAA